>JBMNNS010000048.1:0-12384 GCA_050942625.1 Dethiobacteria bacterium | reverse complement strand
AGTGGATTTTTAATAAGAGCAAGGCCAATAAATAAAAAGCTTGATTTGTATTATAAAAAATACTGTTTTTCCACCAAATCAGTTAGAAATGAAATAGTATCAAAGTGCACTTATACAACTAGAGCATTAACTAATGGTAAAGTGTTGTCAGGAGTACAGATTATAGTACCACCACTACCTGAGCAGCAAGCCATAGCCACCGCCCTCTCCGACATAGATGGGCTTATAAACTCCCTTCAAAAGCTAATCGACAAAAAGAAAAAAATCAAGCAAGGGGCAATGCAGGAGCTGCTCACAGGCAAAATAAGGCTTGAAGGGTTTAGTGGAGAGTGGGTAGAAGTTCGGCTTGGAGATATTGCTGAGGTTACAATGGGACAATCACCGGACTCAAGATTCTACAATACTAATAATGCTGGCATCCCCCTTGTTCAAGGTAATGCAGATATAGATAATAGAAAAACAATTATTAGGAACTACACTTTGCAAATAACAAAGCAAGCAAAAAAAGGTGACATTATTATGACGGTTAGGGCGCCAGTGGGTTATATTGGAAAAGCTTCATATGACTGCTGTATTGGAAGAGGTGTGTGTGCAATAAGCTGTAAGAACGATTATTTGTATCATTATTTTGTTTTTATCGAAAATACCTGGAGCACCTTATCAAAGGGCTCTACATTTGATTCTGTTAATTCAAAAGAAGTTAATGAGCTGGTTATCATGGGTCCACCAACTGTTGAAGAACAAACCGCCATAGCAAACATCTTCTCCGACATGGACAGCGAAATCGAAGCTTTGGAAAGAAAGCTTAATAAATACAAAGACATCAAGCAGGGCATGATGCAGGAACTGCTAACGGGCAGGATCAGGCTACTGGAGGAGGCGGTGCCATGAGCGGTGTCGGGCAAAAAGAGAGAGCCACTCAAAACAGGGTTATTGAACTGTTCAAATCCAAACTTAAATATACTTACATCGGCAATTTACATGACCGGGAAAACTCCAATATAGAAAAGGCAAAGTTAAATAAATATCTGCAAAGGCAGGGTTACTCTGCAGAACTTATCCGCCGGGCGATGAACGCCCTGCTGGAAGCGGCCCAAAGGCCGGATCTGTACCAGGCTAACAAAGAAGTTTATTCCCTCCTGCGCTATGGAGCTTCGGTCAAGGAAGATGTCAGCGTCCATCAGATGCTGACCAGGTGGCGGTACATGAACTGAAAAATTCGTTGTGCTCTTTAATATCCGGTTTGCAGCTCCGAAGATATTATTAGAAAACGCCGGCGGAACATTTGAATTTGAAGTTTGAAGGATCATTTTGTCGATTGTTAGGAATCATGAAGATGCTTTCAAGATTAATTCCCCAAGCTTAAATCAGAAGGAAAGTAAGGGACTGACATTGAATTAAAGTAGACAAGCTAGATGTCATAGCTTGAGGTTGAATGAAAAGAAACAGGAAGGAGAAAAAATTATGGGTAATTTAACCTATGACGAGGCCAAGAAAAAGCATTTTCAAACATTAAAACAGTATGTGCCGGTTGTTGAAAGAGTTCATGGAGGTAATCACCCAGAATTTCATTCCGTTCGCGAACTATTTGATGCCATCATGGATAAAACAAAAGAAGCGGGATCAGAAAAACCTGAACTAAATGAAGAGTTTGCCAAGTTGCGCGAAATAACCAATAATTACACAGTACCCGGAAATGTGTGCGAAACCTATGCGGCTGTTTATAATATGTTGGCTGAATTAGATAATGCATATCATGCTTAACTAATATAACAAGGAAGAATGTGGGGATTTGCAACAATTTATTCTAAGCAGGAAAAACCATATAGCTTTGATCGGCGCCATTTTAATTGTCCTTGGATTCACCAGTGAGTTAGGTTTCAAAAATGAAGTTGTGGCTGTTTTGTCTTTTGCCATTGCCTCCATTTTAGGGGTTTCACCTATTGCAATCCAAGCCTATCAGGCATTGAAGGTTAAAGTAGTCAGTATCGATGTTTTAGTTACCATCGCTGTTATTGGGGCATTTTTAATTAATAACCTTGAAGAATCCGCTATTGTCACCTTCTTGTTTTTGTTTGGCGCTTTTCTGGAACAGCGGACATTAAACAAGACGCGTTCAGCCATTAAAGAGTTAACGGAAATGGCACCGGAAAGCGCTTTAAAACAGATGGAAAATGGAGAATTTGAAGAAGTAGAAGTCGATGAAGTTGACGTGGGCGATATTTTACTGGTTAAAACAGGCGCGAAGATTCCCGTTGATGGAACCGTTCTTTCAGGGGAAGGGCACATTAATGAGGCTAGTATTACCGGTGAATCTGTTCCGGCCGGTAAAAAGAAGGGATCGGCCGTATATGCCGGAACAATTTTGGAAAACGGAACGCTTCAAATTGTTGCCGATCGTGTAGGCGAAGATACTACTTTTGGCAAAATTATTGAATTAGTTGAAGAAGCTCAGGATTCAAAATCTAAAGCCGAACGTTTTATTGACAGATTTTCCAAATACTACACTCCGGCAGTTTTGGTGTTCGCTATTATCGTATGGTTGTTCTCACGGGATATCGAGTTGGCCATAATAATGTTAGTTCTTGGGTGCCCCGGTGCACTGGTTATCGGCGTACCTGTTTCAAACGTAGCGGGCATTGGTAACGGGGCACGGCATGGTGTTCTCTTAAAAGGCAGTGAAGTTATTGACGATTTTAGTAAAGTTGATACAATCGCTTTTGACAAAACAGGGACACTGACAATCGGCAACCCTAAAGTGGCAGACAAAGAATTTTACACAGACGACCCCGACCCCGAAGAAATATTAGCTTACCTTGCAAGCGTTGAAAATGAATCAGACCATCCCTTAGCTAATGCCGTTGTGGAACACATTGGAGCTACAATATTATATACGGTTGAAAAAACGGATGTTGTAAAGGGTTGCGGAATAATAGCTAATGTAAACGGGCATAGGGTTGCGGTTGGCAATATTGCACTAATGGATCGGGAAAAAGTTCATATATCTGAAAAAGCCCGAGCAGATATTGCCCGATTTGAAGAGAAGGGAAACTCACTTGTTTTAACATCCGTCGACGGTGATTTAAAGGTATTGATGGGTATCCGTGACCAGATTCGTCCAGGGGTTAAAGAAGATCTGCAAAAATTAAAAAGATTAGGTGTTAAAAATTTGGTGGTTCTCTCAGGAGATAACCAGGGGACCGTTAATCTGGTGGCGCGTGAACTGGGACTGACAGAAGCCCATGGACATATGTTACCGGAAGATAAGTCAGCATATATTGAGGAGTTAAAAGGAAAAGGTCACATAGTTGCATTCGTTGGAGACGGAGTAAATGATAGCCCTTCGCTTGCGCTGGCACAAATCGGCATTGCTATGGGAAGTGGTACTGATGTCGCAATTGAAACCTCGGATGTCGTCCTGATGAATTTGGATTTTAGCCGCTTGCCTCATGCACTGGGTTTAACAAAAGCAACAGCGAATAATATGCGCCAGAATATTTTTATCGCAATAGGTGTTGTGTTATTCCTACTTGCAAGTGTATTTTTTAGTGAATGGATGAATATGTCGATAGGCATGCTTGTACACGAAGCAAGCATATTAGCCGTAATTTTAAACGGAATGCGGCTTCTCCGTTTCAGATTAAAATATTAGGATAAGGAGAGATGAAAATGCAAAAAGCAACGATACAATTAGAAACATTGGTTTGCCCATCATGCGTGCAAAAGATTGAAAACGCAACAAAATCTTTGAACGGCGTTGACAAAGACAGTGTAAAGGTGCTGTTCAACTCAAGTAAGGCAAAATTTGACTTTGACGAGGAAAAGATATCTATTGAGGATGTGGAGAAGGCTATCTCCGCACTGGGATTCGTTGTTAAAAAATCTCAAGTTAAAGCCAAATAGAACAAATCGATCCTCCCGGTGAAAATTTTGCATTTTTGCTCGGGAGGATCTTTTTTTTCTTTTTAACCTTCAACTTGACCCTCAAGACCCAGTTCCTTTGCCACATTTTGCATACCCCGAATGGTTTCCTCGATTACTTTTGTCAGATCCATGCCCAAAAGTTGCACACCTTTTTCAATAACCTCCCGGTTTACCCCGGCTGCAAAATTTTTCTGTTTCCATTTTTTCTTTACTGATTTGGCGGTAAGATCCATAATGCTTTTACTTGGGCGCATCAGAGCTGTAGCTGTAATTAGTCCTGTAAGCTCGTCAATGGTATAGAGGACCTTTTCCATTTTCTCAACCGGTTCTACATCAGAGCAAATTTCCCAGCCATGACTTTGCATTGCTCTGATGTAGTCTTCCGGCCAGTTTTCCCTCTCCAGCAATTCCCGTGTTTTAGTACAATGTTCCTCAGGATATTGTTCGTAGTCAAGATCGTGGATTAGCCCAATTATACGCCACTTTTCCGGATCCTCTTCACCAAATAATTTAGCAAAATGAAGCATAACTGCTTCTACAGCTAAAGCGTGTTTGAGCAAGGCATCATTCTGATTGTACTTTTTTAATAGTTCCCAGGCTTCTTCCCTCGTGGGTTTTTTTTCCATCCAGGTTCATCCTTTTCTTTACAATGGTTTGGCATCAAGTTTCCATGGATATTGGGGATGCCCCAGTCATATTAAAATTTAAAACCTATTTATTTAACCTTTCTTCCAGTAGTACGCCCCCTACACCTACATCCTCAGGGCCTGATTCTCTTAGGTAGACAACAAAGGCTGCTTCATCAATTCCGGTAAGGCTGCTGGCAGCTTTTGTAAATGACTTAATGAGTTCTTTTCTTTTTTCCTTTTCCAATTTGGGGCCATAAAAAAAGATTGTTGGCACTTTCTAACACCTCTTTTTGTGGTATTCACTCCTTGAAAAAACAACTGGAGCAGGACGATATTCATGTCTTAATGTTTCCCTCAATATTTATAATATTCGGCAATAAATTTCAAAACCCTGTCCAATTAACTTAAAAAAGGAAAACCGGGATATCTATAATTAAATTTTTATCTGTGTTATAATATAGGACAACCATTAGGATATTCATTTAAAGCTGTGCCAAAGTGACCAGACCTTTTGGGGAAATACAATTGTCAATGCCCGATTTGTGCGGTCGGTAAGGATGATTTTGAGGGTAAGGATGATTTTGAGCTTGTAGAAGATTAAAAAGGGGGAAAACCATTGAGCATGTTTTGTTACCAATGCCAGGAGACAGCCAGGGGAAAAGGGTGTACGGTACGTGGCGTTTGCGGTAAAGATGAAGTAGTCGCAAAGCTTCAGGACCTTCTCATCTATACGCTGAAGGGCATTTCGGAAATTGTTGTTAAAGGGAAAATTGGGGTTGACAAGCTTGGCGATAAAAACTATGAGGTTCACAGCAGCCTGTTTATGACGATTACAAACGTAAATTTTGATGACACCGCTCTTGAAAAACAGATCCTAAAGATGATCGCCGTCAGGGACGAATTGAGACATTCCGTTTCCGTACAGGATTTACACGATGCAGCAACTTTTACAGTAGATTCAAGGGAATCCATGTTGGACAAAGCCTCTACTGTAGGGGTGCTTGCTACCGAAAATGAGGATATCCGTTCCCTTCGGGAGATGATCACCTATGGTCTGAAAGGCATGGCTGCCTATGCTGAACACGCGAAAAATATTGGCAGGGATAATCCCGATGTAAATGCTTTTATCTATGAGGCACTGGCAGCAACGCTTGATGATTCTCTTACAGCAGACGATCTTGTGGCTCTGACGTTAAAAACCGGAGAACATGGCGTCAAGGTCATGGCACTTTTAGACGAGGCCAATACTTCAAAATATGGAAACCCCGAAATTACAGAAGTCAATATTGGCGTTAGGAAAAACCCGGCAATTTTAATTACCGGCCATGATCTGCTCGATCTGGAGCAGCTGCTGGAGCAGACCAAAGGTACCGGCGTAGATGTTTATACCCACGGCGAAATGCTACCCGCCCATTATTACCCGGCGTTCAAAAAATATGACAATTTTGCCGGCAATTACGGCAATGCCTGGTGGAAGCAGGTTGAAGAATTTGTGTCTTTCCATGGTCCTATTTTGTTTACCACCAATTGTATTGTTCCTCCCAGAAGCGAGGAAGTCAAAGCCAGGATTTTTACGACCGGTTCCACCGGTTATCCTGGTTGCAAGCATATTGAACCGGATGAAAACGGCAAAAAGGATTTTTCTGAAATCATTGCCCTTGCCAAGGCTCTTCCCGCACCCGATGAGATTGAAAATGGAAGCATACTTGGCGGTTTTGCTCACAACCAGGTACTGGCGTTGGCCGATAAGGTAGTTGATGCTGTTAAATCTGGAGCTATTAAGAAATTTTTTGTTATGGCTGGCTGTGATGGGCGCATGAAATCAAGGGCCTATTACACTGAGTTTGCGGAAAAGCTTCCAAAAGATACCGTCATCCTGACTGCGGGTTGTGCCAAGTACCGTTATAACAAGCTAAAGCTTGGTGATATCGGCGGTATACCCAGGGTACTGGATGCCGGACAGTGTAACGATTGTTATTCGCTGGCAGTCATTGCCCTTAAGCTCAAGGAAGTTTTTGATCTTGACGATATCAATAAATTGCCGATTGCTTTTAACATTTCCTGGTATGAACAGAAAGCTGTTATTGTTCTTTTAGCATTGTTATACCTGGGTGTTAAAAATATTCACCTTGGTCCTACACTTCCGGGATTCCTCTCTCCTAATGTTGCTAAGGTCCTGGTCGAAAAATTTGGTATTGCCGGCATTGGTACCGTTGAAGGTGACATTGAACTCTTTATGGCCCAGTAGATAAAAGCAGTTAGCCGGCAAGATGTACCGTATGATATACGGCTCGATTTGACAATTAAGGTACGGTTGTTACCTAATTGCGTTGCAGTATGACGTAATTAGGTAACAACCTGTTACCATGCCAACATGAAAATTTATTTGCCATCAAAATAAGACTATACTGCTGTATTTCGCCTAAACACTGTGTTTTTTAATACAATAAGGCTTTTTGGGCCCCTGGAATAATTGTATTTCAAAAGTTATGGCATGTTACTTGCAATTATATTCACAGGGACCTTTTTTTTAAAAATAAAAAACTAAAGAAAGGAGGTAAACAATGGCCAATCGTTGTCAATTTTGGAAGGAGTACAATTCTGCGGATGGAACCACTATTTCTTTTTGTGAACTGGCTGCCTTTAACAAGCCGGTGAGCACCTCTTTTTTAGCCCAAATAGGTTGTACCGAACAAAAAAGAAAAGGATGTATTGGTTCCACGGAGCTCAATGTTAGTTCCGGAGCACCCCCGGCGCTTTCTCTGCCGGCTGCCGCTAATGCTCCAGGGGATGTAGCAGCAAACTTTATAGGCATTTCCAGAAGTAAGGTTTCCCTGAGTTCGCCTACGATGCAGATACTTGCTCTTCTTGCCGGCGCTTATATTGCCTTTGGAGCCATCCTGTTTACCATCATTACTAACGATCTTGCACCAATTTTAGGCGATGGTCTTACACGGATGATTGGCGGTGTTTCTTTCGCCCTGGGCCTGGTAATGGTTGTTATAGGCGGTGCCGAATTATTTACCGGCAACAGTCTTATAGTAACCGGGTTCCTTGAGAAAAAGGTATCTTTTAACGAACTTCTTAGAAACTGGACCTGGGTATATATCTTTAACTTTATCGGTTCCCTATTACTTGTTTTCCTTTTCCTGTACTCCGGTATTTGGAAAGCCAATGGTGGGGCCATCGGCCTGAGGGCAATAAATATTGCTAACGCAAAGGTTTCCCTCAGCTGGTCCGAAGCTTTTTTCCGTGGTATTCTTTGTAACTGGCTGGTCTGCATGGCAGTATGGCTTGCAGCTGCCGGAAAAGATGTCGTTAGTAAAATAGCCGGTATTGTTATCCCTATTTCAGCTTTTGTTGCCAGTGGTTTTGAGCACTCCATTGCCAACATGTATTTTATTCCCATGGGAATAGCGTTACAAGGCCAGGAAGCTATGCAGGCTGTTTTGACATCAGCTCCTGGAATTACATGGGGAAAATTTTTTGTAAATAACCTTATTCCTGTTACCATAGGCAATATAATAGGCGGGGCATTCTTCGTTGCTTTCTTATATTGGACCTGCTACCGGCGTCCCTTGATTCAAAAGAGCATGGCGGACGTTGGAGGTAAATCGTTCAAGGCCTAAGGAGGATTGGGTTAAAAAAATTAAAGAAAGTTTTGCTAAGGCTCCTCGGATATTATTCCGGGGAGTTTTTTTAATGTAGTTAATTATACATGAAAAAAGGAAGCAGGGGGGTGTTGGCGAATTAACAGGTAAGGTTATTAAAATAGTAGATACAATTTCTAAGGGAGTTTGACGCATGTTTATGGAAAACCTAAATAAATTCCAAGAAAAATATGGTTTTATTGTTGGCAGAAACCCAAAAATGCTACGTCTATTGAATGCAGCACAAAAAATTGCCAAGAAAAACATTACTGTTTTAATTCTAGGAGAAACGGGTACAGGGAAAGAAGTTCTTGCCAGGTATATTCATGCCATTAGTAAACGTGGTAGCCTCCCTTTTTGGGCTTTTAACTGTGGAGCCTTTACTAATAATTTACTCGAAAGCGAACTTTTTGGACACGAAAAGGGTTCTTTTACAGGAGCCACCGGCAGGAAAAAAGGCATTTTCGAGCTTGCCCATAAAGGAACACTATTCCTGGATGAGCTGGACACAGCAAGCCAGGCTATCCAAATAAAACTGTTACGGGTTCTGGAAACTGGGGAATTTTTAAGAATTGGGGGTGAGGAATTGTGCAAGGTGGATGTCAGAATTATCTCTGCCACCAATTCTGACTTGGAAAAAAGAGTAAAAGAACAAAAATTCCGTGAGGATCTTTACTATAGATTAAACGTAGCTTCTCTTAAAGTTCCCCCTTTAAGGGAACGATCCGAAGACATACCCCAGTTCATTAATTATTTCCTGGGAAAAGAGACTGTTGGAAAAGGAAATCCACCAAAAAGGATTAACAAGGAAGCAATGGATTTGCTCGTGAGTTATCCCTGGCCAGGCAATATTAGAGAACTTGCTAACACTGTTTCCCAAATGGTGCTCCTCTCTAGCGGCTCTGTTATAACCCCCTCAGATATACCGGCCAGAATTAAGGAAAAACGTTCACGGGTTTTCCCGGTCAGTAAAGAATCTTTTTCTTCTCCTGTTATTGAGACAAATTATGATCAGGAACATGGTCCGGATTATAAAAACCTTTTCCAATTCTTGCCCCAACAAGGAAAACTTCTCCGGTTGCTTCAGGAGTTTGAAAAAACAGTAAACAGTAATTTGGAGATAGAAAAAGGTTTTGACTTTTACGGTTTGCAAAACGACTTGAAGGAATGGGAAAACCTGATCCTTAAAAAAATTATTGCCCGGGCACTGAAGGCAACTTATTATAACCAGGTAAAGGCCGCCAGGCTTCTGGGGATAACCCCGCGGGCCTTACGTTATTACTATAAAGAAAAAGGCCCAGCCAACCCGGAGCAAGAGGGATTGGCAGGGGGATAGAAAAACAGCCGGTTTGCATAGGAGAATATCCCGGCATATTGCAGAGCACCTTTTTCCCTATATAGTTGACTTCCATAAACCATGGAGATTGCAGTATGCGTAAACATCGGCGCTTTCCGGCTTTTCACATTTCACAACTAAAAAAAGCAACTTTCGTTTTCATTTTATAGGCCACCTTTCCATAAATGTGAACCACCTAACAAAACATGTAATAATACTTATTATATAATATTTGTTTTGAATAAAATTGTCAACCTTGCAAATAGCGTTATTTTCAACATTTAGCTGTATTTTCTTTATTATTCTGCCTAATAATATCATAAATAAAAAATGGTGTTTTTTCAAAAAAAAACCCCTTATTATCCAAGGGTTTCTAGGTTATTGCCGTAATTATCCAGATAAACAAATTCATTGATTTCTTTTCTGGGCGGTGCTGTGCTTTCCTTTGCAGGGTAGCCAACAGGGATTATGGCTACAGATTCAACATCTGCCGGGACACCTAATAATTTATTAACACCCTGGTGATCAAAACTTCCTACCTGGACAGTGCCCAGTCCCATGTCGTGGGCCGCCAAACAAAAGTTTTGGCAAGCAATTCCTAGGTCAAACATGTACCAGTCACCTTTTTCTGTCACCGGGGTACCCTTTTTATACCCGGCCTTACCTTTTTTGCCGCAAAAGACTATAACCAGCGGTGCCTGTGTAACCGCTTTAGTGGCGGGGTTTCTATCCGCCAATAATTCTGCCAGCTTTTCTTTCTTTGCATGATCCTTAACCACGACTAGTTCCCAGCATTGCGTGTTCGCCCATGATGGGGACCAACGCACTGCTTCCAGCAATTCAGATAAAACATCCCCGGTAATTTCCTGTTCGGTAAAGTTTCTGATGCTTCTCCTGTTTTTGATACATTCCCTCGTTTCCATTTTTCCACTCCTTTATAATTGAACTTACATCTCCCGTAATCTTTTGATCCTTTTTTCCACTGGCGGGTGGGTGGAGAAAAGTGAAGAGACAGTTCCCCTGCCCAGCGCCGGGTTGACGATATAGAGTCCCTGCAAAGCCTGTTTATCCAAAGGTCCGTCTTTAACCTGCCGGCCCGATATTTTCTCCAGGGCGCTGGCCAACCCCTCAGGGTATCCGGTTAATTCTGCTGCTGCTGCATCGGCCAGGTATTCCCTTTCCCTGGAGATGGCAAACTGCAGGATGCGGGCGAAAATGGGGGTTAAAATGGCCAGCACAATGACTACTATCATTACCAGGGCCTGACCTTCTTTCTTTCTTCTGGAAGTGTGGCTCCCGTACCACAGGCTCCTTCTGGCAATTTCACTTAAAAATACGATGGTTCCCGCCAGCACGATGGCCATGGTGGCAATGAGAACGTCATAGTTGCGGATATGGGAGAGTTCATGGGCAAGAACACCCTCCAGTTCCAGGCGGTTAAGCCTGTTCAAAAGCCCTCTCGTCACGCCGACTACCGCTTTTTTGGGGTTCCTTCCGGCAGCAAAGGCGTTGGGAATATCGGTTTCAATAATATAGATCGGCGGTGTTGGAATCCCTGCAGCTATGCTTAAACCCTCCACCGTATGGTAAAGATGGGGCTCCTCCTCCTTTTTAACAAGGTGGGCACCGGCCATAGAGGTGACCACACCCTGCCCGGCAAAATAGCTGATCAGCAATATAAATAGGGCAATAACAGCCGCGGCAATAATACCGGTATAGGGGTTTCCTAGATATAAACCCAGGATATATCCTACCCCCAGGAAAAGCAAGGCAAAGAAGAAAAAAAGGAAAAAAGTGCGCCTCTTATTAGCTTTGATGTGCCCGTAAACAGGCATAAGCATATTTTTCACCCCCAATCTAGGAATGGCATGTCGTGAAATTCAGATTAGAATTCCACTTTTACAACCTTTCTTGCAGCCTCTTCCTCAACCCGGAAATAATCCCGGGAAGTAAATCTGAAAATACCGGCAAAAATATTGGTGGGGAAGCGTTGGATAGCAGTGTTAAAGGCCATTACCGTGCGGTTGTAGTGCTGCCTGGCATAGGCGATTTTGCTTTCAATTCCCGCCAGCTCTTCCTGCAACAGCTTGAAGTTTTCATTGGCTTTTAAATCCGGATAGTTTTCGGCTACGGCAAAAAGGGTTTTTAAAGCGCCGCCAAGCATATTTTCCGCTTCTGCATTTTCTTGGACACTGGTAGCCTTCATCCATGCGGAGCGGGCCCTGGTTATGTTTTCCAGGACTTCTCTTTCATGTTTTACGTAACCTTTTACCGTATTGACGAGGTTGGGAACGAGATCATAGCGTTTTTGCAGCAAGGTATCAATATTGTGCCAGGAATTATCGACCACGTTGCGTTTTGCAATCAGGCTGTTGTAAGCGACTATGACATAAAGCACGAGGATAGCAATAAGTGCCAGGATAATATAAAGGGCTTGCATTTTATAAAACCTCCTTAGACAAAAATAGCAAAGCATTATATGATATCCCTGCAAAAAAAGGGCAGACAGGGACGTCTGCCCCTACATGATATTTGGCGTTTTTGCAGTGAAATCATTATATATATTATTCTTTAAGCGAACCTAATATCCTTGTTATAGTATGGAAAAAAGTATGGTAGAGCATTTCAAAAATCTGTATACTTCTTACTGGAACCGTAAGCTTTTTTAACAGGGTATTTTTGGGCGTTTTTTTTAATTTTCAGAAGAACGGCTTCTTTGGGATCGATCTCCAGTTCGTTTGCCAGCAGCAAGGCATAAATTAAAACGTCAGCAAGTTCTTCTTTTATTTCCTCGGCTTTTTCCTTTACAGCTTCTTCGCTGGTTTTCCATTGAAAATTTTCCAGA
>JBMNNS010000047.1:0-12801 GCA_050942625.1 Dethiobacteria bacterium | reverse complement strand
GTCTCCAGGCCATAGAAGAGGCCTTCCAGGGAAATAATTTTCTTTACCGCCATGATTATTCCCGGCATAAAAGACTTGCGATCATAGGAATCATGCCGTATTGTAAGCGTTTGGCCTTCTCCACCGAAAATAACTTCTTGATGGGCAACAAGCCCGTTCAATCTAAGGCTGTGGATATGGATGCCGTTTTTTATACCCCCCCTGACCCCTGCAAGCTTTTGGAGATCTTCTTTATGGGGAGGGTCGGTTAAGCGGTTTGCAGCAATCATTTCCGCTGTTTTTAGTGAGGTTCCTGAGGGGGCGTCAATTTTTTGATCATGGTGTAGTTCAATTATTTCTGCCTGGGGTAAGTACTGTGCTGCTATGGAAGCAAATTTCATCATTAAGACTGCTCCAAGGGCAAAGTTAGGTGCTATCAGGGCACTTAACCTGCGATCTTCAACCCATTTTCTGATGCGGTTAAGATCTACCTGGGTAATGCCTGTTGTGCCAACTATAGGCCTGACATTGCATTGCAAGGCAAGTTTAATATTGTCCATAACAACCAATGGTGTAGTGAAGTCGACTATTACATCAGGTTTAAGTTGCAAAAGGTTGTCGGTAGTTGGTTCTACTACTGGTATGTTTAGCTTACTCAGGCCTAGAATGCTGCCAATATCTTCCCCCAGGTTATTAACATCCAGGGCTCCTGTTAATTCAAGGTCTTTTCCCTCATTTAGAATTGCGTTACATACTTCACGCCCCATGCGCCCGCAGGCGCCGTTAACGGCGACTTTAATTTTTTTCAATAAAAAGCCCTCCTTTTCCCTATCGCCTTACCCTTTGGCGCAGGACCTTTAGGGAACGATAAAACTGTTCCCATGGCCGGCGGAATAATGTCACAGCTAATTATGCTGTGATGAAGTTCTTAAGAGAAAGCACAAATCTAGGTAAATTATATCATAACTTCTTAGCGTTTTCATCCTTAAAATAACATCCTGCAATGAATTATAGGAATAAAAGCAGGGTAACCTATAAAAACAGAAAAATGGGAAGAATAGACAGAAGCTGCAGGGAATATTTCAACCGCTATTGAATAAATTACTGTAAACGAATAGCCAAAGTTATAAATAGTTTTCCATCTTAGAAAATAGAGGGGAGCATTGCAAACGATGCATAATTTAACAACCAGCGGGTTGCCACTTTCCTGGGATCATGAGCAGCTCAGGCTTGTTTTTGGTCCAGGAATGGATGAAGTGGAACCAGCCGTAAGAAAGGTAAAAGAAATTCAAGATGTTCTTTACCGTGGGGAAGACGGCAGTATGGTGTTTGAGGATGATCCGGATCAGGTGCTATATTACATGTACCGTGACATTCACCTGCGTGAGGATACCCAGCTTTTCCGAAATAAAGGTATACGCTATGACATTACCATCTTAATCCCGGGCACTGTAGGGCAGGAATATGTTAAAACAGCCGGGCATTATCACCCTTTAAAGCCCGGTACAAATACTACCTACCCTGAAGTTTATGAGGTGCTTTACGGGAGGGCACATTATCTTATCCAAAGGCCAAAGGCCCTTGTAAAGCCCGAAAAAGGCTTGGAAGAAATTATAGTATTTTTTGCAGAAGCCGGTGATAAAGTGCTTATACCCCCTGGTTTTGGGCATATTACCATAAATCCCGGCACCGGTTTTCTGGTGATGAGCAACCTGGTAGCTGAGGATTTTTCCTCTGTTTATGAACCGCTACAAAAAATGAAAGGGGCAGGTTACTTTCAATTATCTTCAGAACAGGAAAAGCCACATTTTGTACCTAATTCCCACTGTCCTTCTTTGCCACCACTTCAGATCTGTTTGCCCACAGAATTTCCGGCAATGTCCCTTTTAAAGGATATCCCGCTTTATCGTGCTTTTTTAAAGAATCCAGATAGTTTTGTTTTTCTGACTGATCCCGAAGATTATCTTGAGGAATTTCAGGCTTATTTGTCAACCCGGAAGAATGTGTTTTAACAGAATTCGGTTTTATTTTGGGAAATATATATTTTGCCCTTAACTTTTTTCTTTTGTGGACGATAATTTGCTTAGAAGAAAGCTATTTTTAAAAGCCTATATAAAAAGGGTGAAAGAGGATGGAAATAAACCGTTTAAATATTGCAAACCTGTGTGCCAGGATTTATAAGCA
This sequence comes from Dethiobacteria bacterium, assembly GCA_050942625.1. Classification (GTDB taxonomy): domain Bacteria; phylum Bacillota; class Dethiobacteria; order DTU022; family UBA8154; genus JBMNNS01. Next base: position 10,638 of record JBMNNS010000047.1, on the reverse strand, counting down.
ACAGCAGGGCAAGGACAAACCAGGGACTGCAACTTCTTCGCCGTGTAGTTTTTTTAAAAAAGACTGTGTGAAAATATCTTCTCTTAGCGAGGTGCTAAAAAAAGAAATGGCCCGCCTGGGGGAAAAGGATCAGGCCAGGGCAGAAAAAATTTCCTCTCTTTCCAGGCAGATTGAAGCAGGGGAATATAAAATTGATCCCAGTGAGCTGGCAGCCATTATCCTTGGAAACCCGGAAGAGGACTGGGATAGGTAAATGGGGAGGCGACTTTGGCTATTTTAAAGGATATTTTGCAAAAGGAATTGTCTGTATTTCAGGATTTGTTAAAGCTGGAGGAAAAAACTTACAGGTTGCTTATTGAGGGTGGCGCTAAGGAACTTATTTCCCTGAATCTACAGAAAGAAAACCTTCTGCAGAAGGTGGACAGGCTGGAAAAGGAACGAAAAAATCTGGTTCCTGCAGGGATAACCCTGCAAGAATATATCGAAGAAAACCCTCCTGGGGCGGAAGAATTACGGGTCCTAAAAAAACTACTTTTGCAGGTTCATACTTCCTTAAAAAGGATGCAAAAAATTAATCGCCATCTTTTAAGCTATAATCTAAGTTATATCAGGTCTGTTATAGATGCCATTTCCCCGCAAAAAAGGGAGGTATTGTATGCTCCTAGCGGGGAAATGCAACAAAACCCTATTTCTACGGGTATACTGGATTCTAATGTTTAAACTTTCCTGGCAGGAGGTAAAAAATGAGTAGCAGTACTTTTGGCAGCTTTGAAATTGGACGGAGGGCTCTTCATGTGCAACAAAAGGGGGTCCAAGTTACAGGACAGAATATTGCAAATGCCAACACTGAAGGTTATTCGAGGCAGGTAGTTCATATGCAGGCTCTGGTTCCACCGGCAGTAGCGGGCGTGGAAACCCCTCCTGGCTATGGTGTGGCTGTTTCTGACATTGTCCGTATGAAGAGTGAATTTTACGGAGGCCAGCTTATGAAGGCCCTTACAGCCCAAAGCTACTGGGAAAGTTTAAACAAAACCACTTCCGGACTGGAAGTTATTTTCCAGGAACCTAAGGAGATGGGGATTAATGCCCATTTAAGCGAATTTTTCGATGCCTGGCAGGAAGTTAGTGTAAATCCAGAAAGCTTTGCTGCACGTATCAGCCTGAGAGAACAGGCAGTAAGCCTGACCATGGTAGTGGAGGATATATATGAACGTATGGATGATCTGAAGATGGAGGTACTTAGGGAAACTGAAACAAATGTTAATTTGATCAATTCTGTTACCAGAGAGATCGCTGTACTCAATGGGAAAATAACCTACCTCAGTGCGCTTGGTAAAAAGTCTAACGAAATGCTGGACCAGAGGGATATGCTCCTGCAGGAACTAAGCAAACTTTTGGATATCCGTGTTATACAGAAAACAAATGGTTCCGTAGAGGTTCTGGCCGGGGAACGTATCCTCCTTCATGATGATCGCTTTTTAAAGTTGGAACAAAAGATTAATGATGATACAGGGGATTTAGAAGTATTTAATGAATTGGGTGCCAAACTTAACGTCAATGGGGGCGAATTGTTGGGTTTGCTTGAATCTTATAATTGTGTTTTGCCGAAGTACATGGATGCTTTGGACGAACTAGTCTACCATCTTGTTGAAGGGGTAAATGAACTGCACAGGGGTGGATTTAGTCTTAATGGGGAAACGGACATTAATTTTTTTGAGCCATGGAAACCCAAAATTGATGGAGAAGACGGGAATGAAGAAGAAAATGAAAATGGTGAAATAACCAAGGACGTTTTCCGGGGGATTAGCTCCTATTTCAAAGTAGACAAGAAAATTTTAGAAGATATTAACCTTATTGCTGCTGCCGGTTTTAAAGACAAGGTGGGGGAGGGGATTGAGGACGAACCTGGTGGGGGTGAAAATGGGGTTGGGGACGGGGACTTCACCAGGCCCGGGGATGGTTCCAATGCCCTTAAAATTGCACAGTTGCGGGGGGAGCTAATTAGATTTGGGAACGGAGATGCCACCTTTCATGACTTTTTCCGCGGGTCTATGACCGATTTAGGGGTAGAGGGGCGTGAAAGTGAGCGCCTGCTTTTGACCATGAATGAGGTAGTTATCAGGATGAGGGAGCAGGAGGAAACCGTTTCCAGTGTATCGCTAGATGATGAAATGTTAAACATGATCCAGTTTCAGCATGCTTATAATGCAGCTTCCCGTTATTTGAGCACACTGGATCGCATGCTCGAAATGCTTATAGCCGAACTAGGAAGATAAGGGGGTATTTATATATGCGTGTAACCCACCGTATGCTGGCACAGTCAGTATCAAAAAATATACAAAACAACCTCAGGTCCCTTGATAAAAGATCTAGGCAACTTTCCATTGGCCGCTATTTTGACCGCCCCTCCGGGGATCCTGTAGGAACGTATAAGGTGATGGGGATTAACGGCATAGGCCTCTCCAGAAACGAACAGTACCGCCGCAACATTGGGGAAGGGGTTACCTGGCTGACCATCACGGAAGATGCCCTTGCCGAGGCAGCGGATGTTATAAACAGGCTCAAGGAACTTTCTATTTATGCTTCCACAGGGACGCTTAGTCCTGAGGATCGCCTCATTATTGCCCCCGAAGCAGAACAACTCTATCACCATTTGGTGTTGGCGGGGAATACAGAAATAGGATGTCTTTATCTTTTTGGGGGCCACAAAACACAGGAACCTCCTTTTGAATTGACAGATGGAAAAGTAATGTTTAAGGGAGACGATGGGGAAAGGATCATAGAAATAACGACTGCAAACTCTATGGCTATCAATATTAAGGCAGAGCTGGTATTTGGGGAAAATATGGAAACCTTTAAAACTATTGAAGGGCTACTGGATGCCTTACGCAATAATGACTTGGAAAAGCTAGGTGGCGTAATACTGGAAGAGCTTGACGGGGCATTAAATAGACTGCTGCAGGGCCGTTCGGAAATAGGAGCAAAAATGGCAAGGCTGTTGTCAACGGATGATCGTTTACATGGTGAGCATATACATTTAAGGGAACTCCGTTCCAAAATAGAGGATCTTGATGTAGCAGAAGCCATTATGGAACTCGTGATGCAGGAAAATGCCTACCAGGCCTCTCTTGCAACCGGTGCACGCATGATATATCCCAGCTTGATTGATTTCTTACGCTAAGGGTTTAATTGTTTTTAAGACAAAAGCAGTTTTATGTTCAAAGGGGTCAAAAAATGGTAGAAACCCTAAAAAAAAGGCCGACTGAATACCCTGAAAAACAAATCCCTATTTTTTTTAAGTGGGGTTTGCCGGGGTTAGATGGTTGCAAAAATTTTACCTTGCATGTCATTGAGGATAATCCTTATTTTTATTATTTGCAGTCGTTAGAAAATGAAGCAATAGGACTAATACTAATAGATCCTTTTTCTTGTTTTTCAGGATATGTTTTGGAACTGGGGGATCTGGTAAAAAGAGATCTAAAGATCCTGAAGAAAGAAGATGTTCTTGTTTTATCAACAGTCACGGTACTGGGCAAAAAACAAATGACAGTTAACCTGGCTGCTCCTATAGTAATTAATATTAGGGAAAAAATAGCCAAGCAGATCATTATTTCTGACAACTTAGCACAGATGCGTATGCCTTTGCCTGTTAGTAAGGCATAAAGCAGGAAATCAAAAACGGACAGTTGCGAGACCACTATAGTCCACCCAATACCAGGGGGTGGATTTTCATTTTTAACCTTTTTCCCCTGTTTTCAATTGCCAGACTAGCCAGGATAGGATAAACTATTTTTTGTAAAGGCGGTGTAGTCTAATGTTGGTGCTGACACGCAAAAAAGGACAAAGTATCGTTATCGGGGAAAACATAAGAATATCTATAGAAGAGGTTAGCGGAGAATCAGTAAGGATTGGAATTGAAGCACCCAAAAATGTTCCTGTCTACCGCCTTGAAATTTTTGAAGCTATTAAAAAGGAAAATATCCGTGCTGCCAGGGAAGCAGGTGTAATAGCCGCCAGGTTAAAAGACATCTGGCCAGTGCAAAACAATCAAAACAGCAATGAAGAAGGCTAAAAACAAAACCCTGTTTTTGCTATCCTATCCATTTATATTTTTTTGATCAGGAAAAGAGATAAAATCTCTTTTTTTATTTTTCCCCCTTAAATAAAAAAAAGATATTCCGATAAAAGTTAAGAGGAGGTCAAAGGGTTTTTATTCTACTTGGAAAGGATGTTGGGGATGAACACTTTACGAATTGGTGGGATCATATCCGGTTTTGATACGGATCAAATTGTGCGTGATCTAATGCGTATTGAAAATATGAAGGTAGATAAACTTAACCAGGAGAAACAGATCATTGAATGGAAAAAGGACCAGTACCGGGAACTGATCAACAGCATACGTTCTTTTCGTGATAAGTATTTCGATCTCTTAAATCCTGCAACTAACATGATGTCTACCAGTGCTCTGGGAAAAATAAATGCTGTCTCCAGTGCAGAGAATATTTTAACGGCTGTTGCCTCCGGCGATGCCCTGGCGAGTAGCAGGGAAATTGAAATAATACAATTGGCGACCGCGGCCCGGGGGGTTAGTTCCGGGGGTGTTACTGCTATTATGAGCAGCGAGGAAATAACAGGTGAACTTACAGTTGAGGAAGGTAAAAACGTAATGCTGGTCAATTTTAATGGCAGTGTAAAAGAAATTGCTATTGAAGCAGGGACTTATAGCCTGGATGGCGAGAATTCGTTGCGATTTGAACTGCAGCAAAAAATTAACGCTACTTTTGGGTGGGATGAGGCTAGCTCCAAAATAACCGTTAACGTTAAAGATAATAAACTAAAATTTGAAACTAATTCCGGCGTGGAAACCCTGACCCTTTCTTCCAAGACTTCAGCTGAAGATGAACTTTTAAACCAGATTAAAATAGGCCCAATGGCCGGCAACCGGCTGGACCTTTCCAGCACCATGGAAATGATCGGTGCAAAGCTTGAGGAGGGCTGTTTAACTTTTGATGAAGATAACAAGTTTATTCTTACCATTAATGCTGAAGAAATAGTGATCTACTCTAACGATACTTTGCGCACAGTGTTGAATAAAATAAACAATAGTGCTGCCGGGGTTACCTTGACTTACAGTTCTTTTACAGACACATTTACCTTGCAGTCGAAAACGACCGGCGAAGGAACTATTGAATTTGATGGGGGCGGGGGGTTTTTTCAGGCAATAAAGATAAACGATGTAAATCCCGGCCAAAATGTCAAGTTTACTATTGATGGTTCTGACGTGGCCAGCCGCTCCAACAATACCTTTACTGTTGATGGGGTTACCTATACAGCTGTAGCTGAAGGCAGTGTTACTGTTACAACTTCTGTTGATGTAGAGGGAATCTATGAAACTATTGAATCTTTTATTAATGATTATAATTCTTTGATAGAAAAAATTAACGATAAATTGAAAGAGGAAAGGTTCCCTGATTTTTCCCCCCTGAATGATGAACAAAAAAAGGAAATGAGCGAAAAGGAAATAGAATTGTGGGAAGAAAAGGCAAAAAGCGGGCTTTTAAGAAGAGACCCCCTACTAGAAGGTTTTTTGCAGAAAATGCGTGAAGAATTGTATGCACATGTAGGTGGGTTGCATTTAACGGCGATAGGAATTGAAACCAGTAGCAATTACCGGGATCAGGGAAAATTAGTTTTAAAGGATGGTGGGAGTGTCTTACGTGCCACAATTAAGGACAACCCGGAAAAAATTATAGATATTTTTACTAGCCGTGTTGAAGGGCAGGAGGGGATTGCCCAACGCTTAAACAATGTTTTAAACGATTACATACACACTACCAGGGATAACAGCGGGCGCAAAGGGTTTTTATTGGAGCGTGCAGGTATTGTAGGCGATGTCACTCAATTCGATAACTATTATGATAAGCAGATTGCTAATCTTAATAAACGTATAGATCAAGTTAATGAGATGCTTTTCCGTAAAGAAGAGCGGTACTACCATCAGTTTGCTGCCATGGAAAGGGCTTTGCAGCAGCTATATACCCAGAGCGATTGGCTTATGATGCAATTTAGTCAGCTATAAATATATATTAGGCAATGCTCGGATTTTAAAAGGTTGGGGAAATATGGTGAATAAAAAAGAACAAAGGCTAATTGGACTTTATAGGCAGCAATTAATTTTTTACCGGGAATTGTATGCCGTAGTTAAATTGCAGCATCAGCTTTGCCTTGAGGTAGGTTTTAAGGAAGAAAGTAGTTTAAATGCTTTTAACCGTTTAACCCAGAAGCGCCAAAAACAGATGGATTTAATCGAAGAAGTGAAAAAAAAGATAGAGAACAATGGTAGTAGTTTGCAGGAAGAATTAAAAGTACAGGAAATATCCGAAAAAATTAAAATGCTTATAAATGAAATTTTAACCCTTGATCTGCAGGTTAAAGATATTTTTAAGAAACATTTAAATCTGCTTCAGCAAAAAATTGATGAGTTGCAGACAGAAAGGAAGCTACTAAAAAAATATTATAAAATTCCGCAACAAAAAGAGGGCTACTTTATTGATAGCAGCAAATAAAAAGTTTTCCTAATTATTTGTTTCTACATTGGTTAACCAGGCATCCTGAAACTGATTGGTTTCCAATAATACTTTAATAGGCAGGGGGTGAGGATGTGAGAGTAGATGGAATTGATCCTGTGCAGCTTGATAAGGTTTATGATAAGACCCAAAAGCCAATTATACAAGAGATCCAGAGGCAGGATCCTACACTTAAACAGCAAAACAAAGTTTTAGGGAAAGAACAACGGATCCTGGAATGGGAAGAAAGCCATATGGAGGAGTTGCAGGAAGGGGTAGAAAGGTTAAATAGCACCGCAAATGTATTTAACACGGGGCTTCGCTTTCTTATCCATGAGGAAACGAACAGGATTATGGTGCAGGTAGTTGACCTTAAAGAAGATGAAGTGATCAGGGAAATTCCCCCTGAAAAAATACTAAATATGGTAGCACAAATCCAAAATATCATTGGCTTATTTATTGATACCCGTAGATAAAGGTTGTCTGTAATTCTGTGGTTTTGGAACATTGGGGGATCGCTAAAGGAGTGTTTTTATGGGCGCTAATCCATATTTGAAATACCAGAAGGTTCAGGTTGAAACAGCTGACAAGGGGAAATTATTAATTATGCTTTACGATGGTGCTTTGAAATTTTTAAAAGCTTCCAGGGCAGCTATTGAAGAAAACAAAATCGAAAAAGCAAACCATAACTTGTTGCGTTGCCAGGATATAATTGCGGAAATGATGGCTTCTCTAGATTTGGAAGCAGGTGAGGTGGCAAAAAATCTTTTCGTGCTTTATGAATACCTGCTTTATCTTCTTGTTCAAGCTAATATAAAAAAGGATAAAAATATTCTTAGCCAGGTAGAGAAAATGTTGCTTGAATTAAAAGAAACCTGGCTTAACATACTGGCCCCCAGGACGGGAATACCAACATAGTATCATGTATAATCTGTCAGGCAATTAGTATGAAGGAAACGGCTTTAGTTTGTTTTAAATTTTTTATCCAGGGCTTTTAAAAATTTCTTGATCCCTCAATTAAATCCTGCCCCTTTTTTTGCAAGGTAGCAAAAAACTGGATTTTAAAATTTATCTTGTTTACCATTTTTTAGATGGATATTATTGCTAGCCGGGTGTTTCCCGGCTTTTTTTGATGAAATTTGTAGAAATCTATTATGTTGTTTTTTAAAAAAAAAGAAGGAATATATAACCTATTGACGAATATTTTGGTAAGGGGCTGGTGAAAGTTATTTTTTGGCACGGCTATATACTGAACATACTTTAGGAAGGTGGTCAAGAATGTTTTTAAGTAGCCCGGTAATGAGGAGTTTAATGGAGGGCCTGGATATTTTGTTGCTCCAGCAAAAAGTAACGGCAAACAATCTTGCCAACTTGAACACCCCGGGTTATAAAAGGTTTTATGTCACTTTCAAAAAGGGGCAGGCTGAAAAGTTAAGTAATACTAATCCCAGGCACTTTTCTTCGACAGCAGAAGACATTAAACTCAAAATACTAAAGGATAGACAAACATTTTGCCGGGTGGATGGAAGCAATGTTGATCTTGATCGGGAAATGCTTGATATGGTTACTAACCAGCTGCATTATAATGCCCTAACACAGCAGGTTGCTGAGCGCTATGCACAGTGGAGCTATATTGTTAATGAGGGGAGGCGCTAAGCTGTGGAACTATTTCATTCTTTTAAAATCAGTGGTTCTGCTTTAGCAGCGGAAAAACTGCGGATAGATACAGTTGCCGGTAACCTGGCAAATATGCATACTACCAGAACCGATACCGGAGGGGCTTACCGTCGGAAAACGGTGATTTTTGCAGAAAACCTTACCCGGGCCAGATCGTCATTTTCTGGCCAGGGCGTTAAGGTTGTCTCTATTGTAGAGGATCCTAACCCTGCAAGGCAGGAATATGATCCTGGACATCCTGATGCCAATGAGGAAGGGTTCGTGTCCTATCCTAACATTGATTTGGCCAAGGAAATGACCGATTTAATAACTGCATCCCGTTCTTATGAAGCTAACACAACGGCTATTAATACATATAAAAGTCTTTATCTAAAAGCCCTTGAAATAGGCCGGGGATAAAATGAAAGGGGGGAAGGACAGGTGGTAATTAACCCTGATGCTGTCTATTTGAATAGTTCTAATAGGATCATAAAAAAAGAACCCCAGTCTTCTGGGTTTGGAGAACTTTTTAAAGGTATTTTTAGTAATGCCAACCGGCAACAGCTTAAAGCAGACGAAGCTGTTAAGGAACTTTTGTCTGGAAAGGTTGAGGATATACATCAAGTTATGATTGCAACGGAGCAGGCCCGCCTTTCTTTGCAGCTTGCTGTACAGGTTACAAATAAGATGGTTGAAGCATATAAAGATATTTCCCGCATGCAGATATAATCGAGATAACAATTTCATATGGGTGGTAATTTACTATACCAGTAAACCCACCTGACACTCCGTATTTCTGAGTGCATACTTAAAAAAGGCAAACCTGTCTAAAGTCAGGGACGCAAAGCTACCGGATCTAAGGCCTTTTGAAAGGCTATGATAGCCAAGCTGCTTGGTATACACTTTTTTGTATTTTATGAATTAGGAGCATAATACATGGCTGGGGAAACAATGAAAAAAGGTATTAATGAGTTTATTACCCGCTGGCGGGAAACAAGCAGGACACGAAAAATAGTTATTGGTGTTATCACCGCAGCAGTGTTTATTTTTTTATTACTGATGTTGCAGCATTTTTCCAAAACCCAATATGTAACGTTGTACAGCAATCTGGACGTTACGCAGGCTTCTCCCTTGGTTCAGGAACTAAAGGGCATGGGGGTTCCTTATAAGATTGATGATTTTGGTTCAACCATTAAAGTTCCCCAGGAAATGGTAGATGAATTGCGTATCGACATGGCGGGGAAAGGGGTGCTTTTTGCCCAGGGTCTTGGCTTTGAACTTTTTGATGAAGAAAAACTGGGAATGACCGACTTTGAACGGCAAATAAAACTACAAAGAGCTTTGCAGGAAGAATTAAGACGGACGATTTCGTCCCTGGAAGCTGTTTTACAGGCACGGGTACACCTTGTTCTTCCAGAGCCCCGTGTTTTTATGCAAGAAATGGCCAGTCCCTCAGCTGCTATTTACTTACAGTTAAATCCCTTTGTCCCACTCAAACAGGAACAGGTCAAAGGGATTGTCAACCTTGTTGCTTCCAGCGTAGAAAATCTTGAAGCTGAAAACATTACCATCATAGATTCCCAGGGAAATATACTTTATGATGCTGTTACCGAAGAAGATACCTTCAAGGATCAAACCAACTTTGTAATGGAACAGCTTGAAATTAAACGAGACTTTGAAAATAAGTTGGAGCGCAGGTTACAGGCAATGCTTGAGAAGGTGTTTGGTCAAGGAAAAGCACTTTCGTTGGTTACAGCAGAAATGGATTTTGATTCTAGAGAAACTACCATCGTAGAATATTCCGAACAGGTAATCCCCCGCAGTACCCATATCACCGAAGAAAGGTTTGAGGGGGAAGGAAATGTGATGAGTGAAGTTGGCGAGGCGAACTATCCCGGCTATGTAGGTAGCGTTCCCGGGGGGGAAAGCAGCTATGACCGCAGGGAGGAAATAATGAATAATGAAGTTGGGGAGAGGAACGAAAGGGTTATTACTGCACCTGGGAAGGTTCTACGGTTACATGCTTCTGTAATAGTGGATAGCAGTCAAGGCGCAATAACACAAAGACAGGTTGAACAGATCAATAATATAGTGTCCACTGCCATAGGTTTTGACCCTGAAAGGGGCGATCAGCTTAGTGTCGAAGGCCTGGATTTTGACAATACCTTGGAAAATGAAATTCGGGCTTCTATTGCAGAAATGGAGGCACGTCAACACCAGGAAAAATTAAGGCAACAAATTATTTTGGGCAGTATCATTCTTTTGTCATTTATAACGTTGCTGGTAGTTCTTCTAAGGCGGCGCCGGCAGCGCCTGTTGGATGAAGGCGGGCCCCTTGTTGAAGAAGCGGGAATTCCCCTTGAAGAATTAATAACACTTGAAGGTAAACAAGAGGAAGATATTTTGCCTGTTTTGC
>JBMNNS010000046.1:0-13088 GCA_050942625.1 Dethiobacteria bacterium | reverse complement strand
ATAATCGAAGGGCATTTAAAAATAGCAGCCAGCAGCGTTCCAAGTGCATACCTTTTGCCCCAACTGCTTCTTTCTTTTCACCAAAAATATCCTACAGTTTCTTTTTCTGTGCTTCTACGGGATTCAAAACAAGTATTGGAAAACATCAGGGATTATTCTTTTGATCTTGGTTTTTCAGGTACACCCCCTAGAAAACGAATTGGCCTTGGCTACGTTAAGCTTATAGAGGATGAGCTTATTATTGCAGCTTCGCCAAAATTTAAGTTTTCAGGGACAAAAACAGAAGAAAAAAATACAAAGCTTATCCCCCTAAAATTAGATGCCTGTCTTGGAAGTCCTTTCCTTTTGCGTGAATCAGGTTCTGCTACCCGGAAGGTTTTTGAGGATGCCTTGAAAAAGTACTGCAGGGGAAACAATAAAATAAACCTTAATGTCATCGCCTATCTGGAAAGCCAGGAAGCAATAAAGGAAGCGGTGAAAAAGGGCCTTGGAATTACCGTGATTTCTCAAAAAGCGGTTGAAGAAGAACTGGAAGCGGGAACAATTAGGGGCTATACGTTACCTGAATTGAAGTTAAAAAGAAATTTCTACCTCGTTTTTCGTAAAAAAAGGATCCTTCCTCCGCTCAGCCAGGCATTTTTAGACTATACTGTTAATTTTTTTCAACCAGCACAAACTATTAATTCTTGAAGTGCCTTTAGGGCAAAATCTATCTCTTCCTCAGTGTTAAAAAAGCTAAGGCTAAAGCGCACCGTCCCCTGTGGAAAGGTACCTATAGAACGGTGGGCATGCGGTGCGCAGTGCAACCCTGTCCGGCTCAAAATGCCGTAATTTTCCTCCAGGAGATAACCCAGCTCCCCGCTGTCAATCCCTTCCACCACAAAAGAAATAACGGCTACGGACTCAGCTTCCCTGGGGGAACCAAAAAGTTTAATGGGTTTTAAACTGGACAGGCCACTGCGTAACCTTCCGGCCAGCTTTAATTCATGTTCCCTGATTACATCCATACCGACTTTCTCCAAAAAAATTAAACCCTCATTAAGACCGGCCAGTCCAGGTGTATTCATGGTACCTGCTTCAAGATAGTCAGGCATGATCTTTGGTTGCCGGTCTTCTTCCGATTTGCTGCCGGTTCCCCCTTCACGCCATGGCTTTAATTCTACACCTTTGCGCACATAGAGCAACCCTACCCCTGGAGGTCCAAGCAGACCTTTATGGCCAGCAAAGGCTGCCAGATGCGGTTTTATTTCCTGCAAGTCAATAGGTAGACAACCACCGGTCTGGGCAGCATCCAGGAGAAAATATATTCCTCTTTTTTCTGCAAGGTTTGCAATCTCCTTCACTGGCAGAATCCTGCCAACCACATTGGAGGCATGAGTACAAATAATCAGTTTTGTTGCAGGCCTAATCTCTTTTTCTATATCTTCAATATCAAGACTTCCGTAACCATCACAGGAAACCATTGTCGTTTTTATGGTTCCCCGTTCCCTTAATGAACTAAGGGGCCGCAGCACAGAATTGTGTTCAAGGGAGGTATGAATGACGTGATCCCCGGTTTCCAAAATTCCCTTGATAGCCATATTTAAGGCATCTGTAGCGTTTAAGGTAAAAATAATTTCCTCTGGACGGGACGCTCCTAAAAATGCAGCTGCCCTCTCCCGGGTTTCATAAAGCAACCGTTCTGCCTGAATAGAGCGAGTATGTGCAGAACGGCCAGGATTGCCACCTGCAGAACGAAGATATTTTTCGGCAGCCTTATAAACCTTTTCAGGCTTTGGCCAGGAAGTAGCTGCATTATCAAAGTAAATAATCCTTTGTTTCATCAGATTTTATTTCCTTTCTTTTTGAAAAAAGAAAACCGACCAGCAGAAGAATTTTCTACAATTTCATAAAAACCTTCAAATTCTATAGATGCATCCTCCAGGCTGGAACGGATAGCCGGCGCAACTTTCGGCAGACAACGCAGTGCTGTACCGCAACTGGAACTGATACTTCGCGGCACAGGAACCATTTTAAATTCCAAATTACGACTTAATATTTCTTTTTCTGCTCTGATGGCTAAATGAGTTGTCGCAAAAGTAAAATAACAAATTTTAGTTTCAGCCACCGGCACCACTCCTTTTAGGTGTCTGTGTTGATATCACTTATTATATTATAAGTAAAAAATAATAAAAATAGAAATCCTCTATAGTTCATGCTCAAACTATAGAGGATCCATTTCAATATAAACAAATGGAATGCAGACAATTAAACAGTTGGTTTTTAATGACAGCTAGAACAACTGCCCCCGCTACAGCTGCTACAGCTGCCGGCCGAACAACTTTCACCAAAACTCGTAGAGGATCCCATTTTCCGGAAGGTTGACATGACCCTCCGCGCTTCCCCTTCACACTCAGGGCAAGGATAGGATGATCGTTGCTCATTGACCTTGCACAACTTTTCAAATTGGTGACCGCATTCACAACGGAATTCATAAATAGGCAACGGGATCTCCCCCTTTGCTTTACCTTTTTATCTCCACAAAACGTGTAGAAATAATGGATTCAACTTCCTCTAGTTCCTTCAGTACTTCCTCCGGAATATAGTTATCCACCTGCAAAACCATGACGGCCTCTCCCCCTATTTTCTGACGGCCAACCTGCATACTGGCAATATTGATCTCGTTTTTTCCTAAAATCGTACCTGCTTTGCCGATCACTCCAGGCTTATCAATATACTTACAAACCAGCATATAACGTGAAGGCACAACCTCGATACGGTAATCCCCAATCTGGATAATGCGTATATCGCTTCCTTCAAAGAGCGTTCCGGCTATAGTAAAACTGCCCTTACTGGTAGTTACTTTAACTGTTACCAGGTTTTGGTAAATAGAAGTGGTTTTGCTTGTTAGCTCCCTAATTTTTATGCCCCTGCTTTTGGCGATCACAGGTGCGTTAACAAAATTAATGTTGTTGTTAAGCATTACCTGTAAAAACCCAATTAACAATGCGGTAGTCAAGGGGCCAACAGGGTATTCAGCGATCCCGCCACTATAGGTGACCTCTATCTCTTCTACGCTGCCATTAAAAACCTGCATATAGAAACTTCCCAGTGTTTTCATAAGAGTAATATAGGGTTCCACCTCTGCCAGGACCTCAGGGGGTGAAACATCAACGTTGACCGCCATTAGTACAGGTTCCCCCTTTAAAACATGAACAATTTGTTCCGCCACTTGGACAGAAACATTTACCTGGGCCTCCTGTGTGGAAGCCCCCAGGTGGGGAGTAGCAAGGACCTGTTCCAGCTGCAACAGCGGACTGTCTTTAGGGGGAGGTTCCTCCTCAAAAGCATCCAGGGCAGCGCCTGCCACCTTGCCGGACACAATAGCCTCATAAAGGGCATTTTCATTGATTATTCCACCGCGGGCACAATTAATAATGCGTACCCCGTCTTTCATTAAGGAAAATTCCCGGGCACCAATCATATTTTGCGTTGATGAAGTTTTAGGGACATGTATGGTAATAAAATCTGATTTAGCAAGAACCTCTTCCAGATTTGTAGAAACTATACCTAACTTTTCAGCACTTTCAGCTGAAATATAGGGATCATAAGCTAAAACATCCATACCGAAAGCCCTGGCCCTTTTTGCCACTTCACTGCCAATACGACCAAGCCCAATAATGCCCAATGTTTTATTGTAAAGTTCTACACCCATGAACTTGTTCCTTTGCCAAAGGCCTTCTTTCAATGACCTGGAAGCCGCCGGAACATTACGGGCCATAGCAAGCATTAGAGCTAAAGAGTGTTCTGTTGCAGATATGGTATTCCCTCCTGGGGCATTGATCACAAAGATACCCTGTTCCGTAGCTTTTTGGACATCAATATTATCAACCCCAACCCCTGCCCGGCCAATAACTTTCAATTTTTTCCCGGCAGCTATCACTTTGGCTGTCACCTGTGTCCCACTGCGTACCAGCAGGCCATCGTATTCTCCAATAATTTTAACTATTTCTTCCTCAGAAAGCCCGGTACGGACGTCGACCTGAGCTACTTCTGTAATCAACCGAATACCTTCATCCGAAACAGGATCGCTGACAAGAACCTTGTATTTTTTGTCCGCTTGCATTTAAAAGCCCCCCTGGTCATATACATTTCTTCAATTACTTTTGTTTGTCTCCCGGTAGTGATAATATAACACATCATTAATTATTAGGCAATGTTCTTCATTTAACAGTTTAAAATAAAAAAGCGGGGTGGATCCCCCCTGCTTTCTTCCTTTTTTTCTTGTCAGCCCAGCAATAAAGTCCCAGTCAAGCAAACGGGATCCAGGCTCCAGTCGAGGACAGGAATAATGCCTTGGCGACGCTGAAAAAAGGGCTTTCAGGTTAAGTTGCAACAAAACTAGCCGTTCCCCGTTAGGCCCTTAAAAATCAATCAATCCCAGACTGATTTTAATAGCCTCATTTATTTTACCCATGGTTCTTTCATCCAATTCAGTTATTTTTTGTTGCAATCTTTGCTTATCAATAGTACGTATTTGTTCCAAAAGTATAACGGAATCCTTTTCCAGGCCGTGCTTTTCAGCAGACAACTCAACATGGGTGGGAAGTTTGGCTTTTTCAATATGGGAGGTAATAGCAGCTACAATAACCGTAGGACTATATTTATTGCCAACGTTATTTTGAACAACTAGAACAGGCCTGACTCCCCCCTGTTCAGAGCCAACAACCGGGCTCAAATCGGCATAAAAAATAAAACCCCGCTTGACATCCACTATTTTCACTCTCCACTTACCATTTCCTCTGCAAGACGGCCCGCCTCATTTTCCACACTAATTGCTTCGTTGGCCAGCGTAAGGTTTAATCTTGCCATTTCCATGTAACCTTCCTGCATACTTTCTCTGATCTGCTTTTTTTTACGTTCTTGCAGATAAAGTTTCATCGCTTCCCTAATAAATTCACTTCTGCTCCTTTTTTCAATTTCTACAACACCATCAACTTCCTTTAGTAAGTTTTGCGGAAGGCTAATCATAATCCTTTTGGTATTTGCCAAGGAAAGCACCCCCTAGAAAAAATTGTAACGTACATACCCTGGTCCTCTAATTATCATATCCACCCAGGCCTCTAAAATCCTAAAGTTGGGGTAGTAACTATTATTATTTCCCAACATTCTTTTATACATAATGATTTTCCTTTTGAAATACAGATCCCTGGCAACTGCAACCCCATCCCTGCTTTAGGGTTCAGGGTTTGTTTTGTTGCCCAGACAAATAGATCCTGGGAACCCTATTCCCCACGCTGCAAAGAATTTCATAGCTGATAGTATCCAACAATTCTGCAATATAATCGGCATTCAATGCCCCATTGCCAAGGGCAATAACTTCATCGCCTTCCCTAACCAGGGGAACCCTTCCCACATCTAGCATTGTTTGATCCATACATATTCTTCCGACAATTGGCACCTTTACACCTCTAACCAGCATGAATCCCCTGTTGGATAAAGACCTACACAAACCATCCCCGTAGCCAAGAGCTACAGTAGCAATAAGTGTATCATGTGGTGCCTGGTATGTTCTACCATAACTAATATATGTCCCTGCCTTGACCCTTTTTAAAAATACTACCTTGCTCTTCAGCGACATTACAGGCAATAACTTAACAAGATCCCTTCTCACTTCCTTGGATGGGTAGTAGCCATAAAGACTTATGCCCACCCTGACCATATCCAGGTGAGCCCTGGGAAATTCGATGGTTGCAGCACTGTTGGCAGCATGTTTAAGTGGTATATTAATCCCTTTTTTTCTGCAGGCATTGACAATATCCATAAAACATTGCAATTGTTTAAGGGTGTAACTTTGCTCACACTCATCTGCAGCAGCAAAATGTGTATAAATGCCTTCTACAAAAATATTGGGCAAAGCATAAACCCTCTCAATAAAAGCCAAAGTATCCCGGGGATCAAAAAGGCCCAACCTTCCCATCCCGGTATCTATTTTTATATGGACGGCCACCTTTTTCCCAACGGCCCCGGCACACCGGGAAAGGGAAACAGAGTGTTCCCAGTTTACCAGCGTAGGGGTTAGCTTCCATTTTAATAATAGCATGTTTTGCCTTGACTCTGTACACCCCAAAATTAATATGGGGGATACAATCCCACTTTGGCGAAGCTTTAAACCCTCCTCCAAAGAAGCAACCCCAAGCATAGAGGCTCCTTCTTTCAGGGCAACTGAGGATACTTCATAAGCCCCGTGTCCATAACCATTAGCCTTTACAACTGCCATCAATTTTACACTATCAGACAAAAAGTTTTTTAATTCCCTGACATTAAAAGCTAAATTGTCTAAATCAATTTCGGCCCAAGTGGGTCGGCCTAAATCACTGGGAGTTTCCATAAAAAACCGTCCCTGGAATACTGCTTTTACTATATTAACAGCTAGTGCATTACTATATATGATAGCAAATAAAGTAAATCAGTATTTATTTCTATTCAACAGTTAAGAGGTTTATTCCTTCTGAAACGTAAAATATTGCGTCATACACTTATTTCCAAAGCAAACCTATCCCCACCAAAAATAGAGCTAATTTAGCGCTGCTGCTTACATGGTGTTATCGTATTCAATTTTCAATAACCCTGAAGATACTATTAATCTTATTTATGGTGGGGAAACGCTGGATAGTAGCAACAGCATTATTAAAAAATTTTTCAACTACAGCATGGGTAATCAATACAATTTCTGCCTGGCCCCCTACGCTCCGTTTCTGGATGATCATATCCAAACTAACTCCCTCATCACCAAAAGCTGTAGCCAGGTTAGCAAAAACCCCGGGTTGATCCTTGGCCTGCAAACGCAAGTAAAAGGCAGAAGTAAGCTCTTCCCTGGGAAGAATTTTTTTATCCTGAAAGTCCATTTCCATAATACCATTTTCAACCTGATGGTTAATGTTGCGTGCCACATCGATTAAATCGGCCACCACGGAACTTCCGGTTGGTAGACTGCCTGCACCGAGTCCATAAAACATAACTTCCCCAACCGCATTCCCTACCACAAAAAGTGCATTGTTTTCATATAACACTGCCGACAATGGATGGGTAAGCGGGATGAGTGTGGGATGAACCTTAAGGGCAAGGCCTGTTTCCAGCTGTTCCCCAATAACCAACAGCTTAATAGCAAAACCCAATTCCCTGGCATAAAAAATGTCCCTTTTACTAATACCATTTATTCCTTCAATATAAACGTCATCAATACTAATATGGCTATTAAAGGCAATCCCAGAAAGTATACATAACTTGAAGGCAGCATCCCTGCCTTCAATGTCGTTGGTTGGATCCTGTTCAGCGAAACCTTTAGCCTGGGCTTCAGCCAATGCTGTTTCAAAATCCATTTCCTCTAAACTCATTTTAGTTAAAATGTAATTGGTTGTTCCGTTAATGATCCCCATTATGCGGGTTATTCTGTTGGCCCCCAGACTATGTTTTAATGGCCTAATAAGGGGAATTCCCCCTCCTACGCTGGCTTCATAATAAATATTGGAACCACATTCTTTGGCCAGGGTTAAAAGTTCATAACCATGGGTAGCCATCAGGTCCTTATTGGCAGTAATAACAAATTTTTTCGCCCTCAAGGCTGCTTCAATATACCGGCGCGCATCTCCCACCCCACCTATTAATTCAACAACCACATCTATCTCCGGGTCATCAAGGATCTCGTGGGGATCTGTTGTTAATAGTTCCGGTGCTACTTCAACAGTTCTGGGCCTTTCCAGGTTACGGACTAGGATTTTTTTAACCTTCAGTTTTGCCCCAGCCCGCCGGGTTATTTGTTCCTCATTAAGCTGCAAAATTTTAAAAGTGCCCCCCCCAATAGTTCCTAGACCTAAAAGTCCAATTTTGATAATTTTTTTTGACATCATTATGCCTCCACTTCTAACTCTTGGAACGATTAAATTAACTGCCATTTTGCGCTAATTATACCATCTGTACACCGTTTTAGCAATGAAGACACCACTATGTAGCTACCCCCTGGGAACATTTTTACCCGATGAAAAAGGACGGGGTTCTGTTTGGCGGCTGGAGCCCTCAGTTACTCCGTTGACAGCATTAAAGCGTTATAATAAACTAACAACGAAAAAGGGTTAAATAATTAATGTAAAATGCCCTGAATTTCAAAAAATATTTTTGCTGTATCATTTGCGGATGCACAGTTGCTATGATAAAAAGTTTTGGAGAAAAACATGATCAAAACATTTGAATTCTTCGAGGGCAACTTTAATAATAAGCAATTTTATCAAAAAATGTTAGGATTAGCCCTTCCTGTTATGATTCAAAATTTTATTGCCTCCTTTTTGAACCTTATAGATACGGTTATGGTAGGAAGGTTGGGGGAAGCCGAAATTGCTGCGGTAGGGGTTGCCAACCAGTATTTCTTTTTTTTTATTATGTTTTTAATAGGTTTGTGTGCCGGCTGCAGCGTCTTCATTTCCCAATACTGGGGCAAAAATGATCTCGCAAATATTAAACGGATTTTGGGAATAGGGTTAATTTCTGTTTTCATTATTTCCCTGGTGTTTATAATTGTCGGTTTCTTGAACCCCATGAAAGTTATGTCCCTTTTTAATAAAGACGAAATAGTTATTAGACTTGGTGCCGATTATTTAAAAATTGTTCTTTTTAGTTATCTTTTTACCGGCATTACCCTGGTATATAGTTTTTCCCTAAGGTCGATCGGTAACGCTGTTCTACCAATGCTGATCAGTTTTGTTGCCCTTCTTTGCAATGCTATTTTAAACTATACTTTTATATTTGGTCATTTTGGTGCACCTGCACTGGGTATTGAAGGGGCCGCCCTTGCCACCCTTATTGCCAGGGCACTGGAGGCAATAATTTTGGTAGCAATTATTTACTTTCGCAAAAATGAGCTGGCAGCTTCCGTCAAAGAACTGCTGGACTTTACTTTTGGCTTTGTAAAAAACGCTTACCGTACCATTTTACCGGTTATCCTAAATGACATATGTTTTGGGCTGGCCAGCCTGGTTTATGTGGCAGTTTACGGGCGGATGGGTACCCAGGAAATCGCAACCATCCAGATCTGTAATACTGTAAACAACCTTTTTATAGTTGTAATTTTTGGCCTTTCCAATGCTGCTGCCGTTATGATCGGCAATAGCATTGGAGCAGATAAAGAATTGCTGGCAAAAGAATATGCCCGGAAATTTTCCTCCCTTTCAGTAAAAGTAGGTATTGTCCTGGGACTGCTCATTGCCCTGACTTCACCGCTAATGCTAAATTTTTTTAACGTTTCTGATGTTGTGAGAAATAGTTCCCAGATCATTTTATACATCATTTCTGCTATATTTTTTGTAAGGATATCAGGGATTATGCTTATTGTCGGAATTTTACGGGGCGGGGGAGATGCAACGTACGCCTTTATGATCGAAGCTTTTACAATGTGGTTTATCGGGGTACCCCTGACTATTTTAGGTGCTTTTCTCTTTCGTTTTCCCGTTTATCTAGTCTATGGACTTGCCATTGCAGAGGAGATAGCCAAATGTATTCTAGGTTTTCTGCGTTTAAGATCAGGGCGCTGGATAAGGAACGTAACCGTAAGCAAGTGCGGGGATGGTTCTTTCTCTTGCCCTCCATAACCTGGTTATAATGTTTTCTTGTAACAATTTTCTGGTTTGTTCATTAAATATAAAGAATAGAAAAAGGAGGGTGAAATTTGGTTCAAATTATTAATAATATTGAGCAAAAAATGATAGGAAGGCGACTTGCCCGCAGAGGTTATGATGAGGGAAAATATAAATATATCCTGGACAACAAAAGCCTTATTGGTGACGTTATCGTTCTTCGGAAAAGGGGTTTTGGGCAGAATAGCCTGAGGGATTTTGTTGGAGTAAATTATTGCTGAAAAGCTAAAAATTAAGCCTACCGGAGGTCGGCTATAAGTCAAAAAAAATACCTTTTTAAGCTCGCTGGTTTTGAAACAAAGCGAGTTTTCTTTTTAAGGCTTTTTTTTTGCGAAAAACAAGAACGGCCTCCTGTCATTTTATCTATTTTGCATCGCAAAAAGCTGGTCAAGCCCTGCATAATTCTACCATATGTTAACACATTCTGGAACACCATAGCAATGCTGGATATGGGTCCATATCTGGCCTGTGTTTTCAATTGCACACAATAGTTTTACTCAAATCTAATAAGTATCTACATTTGTAATATTTTATGGTAACTTATATAATTGTAGGAAATTAATCGGGAGGATTGGTTATGAAAAAAAACAAAATAGTACTACTTTTTACCCTGATAGTTTTCCTGTCAGTTTTTTTGTTGCCGGTTAATAGTGTAGGTGCCGTTGGTGGTATTATAGCAAGGGAAGGTTTCCAGGTTGCCCCTTCAACTGGTGATCATAAATGGAGCTCACCTGGCACTTACAAACCCGTACCGCCAGCATCTTCACAGCCTGGAACAGGACAAACAGCTGATGGGGCCCTACAAATAAATAATTATACGCCTTTCGATCGTACAAGCAGAAGGGGTGGAGGCTTTTATGTTCCTCCTGCGACGCCTTCAAACCCTATTACCCAACCATCGCCTTCTACACCGCCCCCATCCTCGCCTGCAAATCCGCCACCGTCCATACAAAACCCTGCTGCACCGGAAGAACCTTCCTGGCTTACAGCAGATGAGTTAAAGGCCCTTGCCCTTCTGAATGAATTTAGGATAAAGAATGGTATATCCCCACTTCAGGTTGATATTAACCTTACCCGGGTTGCCAGGCTCAAGGCTCAAGACATAATTGATAACAACTATTTTGCCCATGTTTCACCCACATATGGAACGATTGGACAGATGTTAAGGAATGGAGGGATCTCCTTTAACAAAGCTGGGGAAAACCTATCCAAGGCCGGCAATGTCAACCAAGCACACCTGCAGTTAGAATACAGCACGCAAGGGCACCGGGAAAACATGCTGAATTCCAGTTATAAATATGTGGGCATCGGGATCTTGAAGCTTCAAAAAACCCCTGGTATTATCATGGTCCAGCTTTTTACAAACTAAGTTACTGTTACCCTTTAGTAAGGTTTGTCCTTGAGCATATTATGTTATGGAACCAGTTAAAAAGGGAAGGGGCTTTCCCCTTCCCTTTTCAGAAAATTGTTTAGGGCTCCTACTGTGGCGGGAAAAGTGAATCAACGGGGGGGCATTCGATTTCATTTTGCTGAGGTGCCGCCTCGCAGGGTCTGGGAATGCAGTAACCATAAACGGGTACCAAAAGCTTCACAAAAGCAGTAACTTCTAAAATCTTACAAACCTTTACCGTACAAATAACCTGAGTAATGGGTTCCCCTGGTGGGAGAGTTAATGGGGAGCAGAGGCATGTAGAATTAACAACCTCACAGAAAACAAAGGGCCCGCCTGAAGGTCCGAACATTACCCCTGGTGGGGGCACATACAGCTGGAACTGGCTATAAAAATCAGTAATTTTTTCTGTAAAGCTGCAAATTAACTTTGGCTTATAGCTCCCTCCAGGGGGATCATGCCAGAGTTCAATATTAATTTCCACATCCTGCCTCACAGTAACAATTCTAACATTTCCGTTAATTGGCGGACTAACATCTACTACGGTACATTCTGCATTCAAGATAGAACATTCCACCCTGTTGACGCGGGTCAAATCTGTGCTGCAGCATGCCTCACCTGGCTCAGTCGGAACTACAAATCTCCTGGTAATAATGTCCTCTGTAAAACACTGGTCAAATACTTTTTCTACTAACAAGCAATCCATTTCTCTGGTTGGGGGGCACCCTTCTTCTGGACAAGGCCCCGGTAACATAAATTCTCCTGTATTGGGATCAATTGCTGGACCGGCCATTTAATTACACTCCTTTCTTTATTAATTTCCAAAGTCATGCCTAAATTAAGCAGTTTCTTTGTTTAGTCTATACTATGAATATGCCAAAATTTTGTTACCGGCTTCGCAATTTTTTGCATTGCTGATAATAACCGGAATATACCTTCATGCACTTCAAAATTTATTAACCATTTATAGGGTTTGCCCATATAATAAAGGGAATTTATAAAAATAGGGAGGAAAACCAGTGACCAGTAAAATTAGTGCGCAAAAATATTACGGTATTATAAGGAAAAAACATTTGGTCCTGGAAGGGAAGTGCTTTTCATTATACCGGCCCTCTTTAAATTTAAGTGAGGAAGAGTATAATAAAAGGTTGGAAGAAATAAAGAAAATGGGCAATATGAGATGAAAATGTTCGGGATAATTCCTACCCCGGTGGTACATCGGGGCCAAAAAAAGAACAATATTTTTGATATAGTACCTAATTTACATTTTTATTTACATTTTTCCTTGCATGGCTCCGGTTATCTGCTGGAGCTATGTTGCTTTTTGGGGAAAAATTATTGAGGTTTATATCCAAAACTAACGGCTAACGAAGAAAACGGTACCGGGCAAATGGAAAATAAGGCAGTGTCTGGAGCAGCTGCCTTACAGTTGTTATTACTGTATTTAAAAAATATAAAACACTGTCCCAGTTAAGGAGATAACAGACTTGTGGGTGGCAAAAAAAAACCAATAGGGCAGCGTTTTCCTTTATCTTTTAGCACTCCCACTGAGGTTTCTGTGATTTTTAGCCTGGTTTAACAACATATCATAATAACCCTTATAGGTTTGATAATATTTAGCATCTGGAAGAAAATTACCTGCATTACTAGGAACTTTATTTCCTGTATCAAAATCTAAAGAATCTTTTGTTATAAATTCTGTTTCCAGTTCTTCTTGGGATGTTTCCCCACCCAGGGAAACTGTTTTTAAAGGTTCAATGGAATAAATTTTACCATGAACAGTAATGGCAACCTTAAAAGGTCTAAATTTTAGTTTGCTTAGTAAAGGAAACAGGGATAAAAAAATGGGGGTAACATGGTAATTACACTTAGTAGTTTCACAAAAATAATCTGTTTCAACGTCTGTATGCTCCTGGTTCCCAGGGGATGTGTTCAGGATAAAGAAAAAGGGGCGATAAAGGGTTCTTTTTCTTAATATTTCACCGTTGTTGCAATAAGTATGGTAACGAACACTAATATGATATTCCCCCCAG
>JBMNNS010000045.1:0-13210 GCA_050942625.1 Dethiobacteria bacterium | reverse complement strand
ATATGTTGTCCACTGGTAGGGGTAGATCTCCACAATCTCCCCCCCTTTTTCCTTGTACATGCAACAAAGGGAAACGGGCATTTCACAACGCCATTCGCAATAATTGCATTGCATTTTTAACACTCCCCAATAAGATATTATGCATAGGATTTCATATTGGTTTTTTACAATTTAACATATTGCGCTGTGTTTTGCAACTACCTCTTTTCCGGGCTGGTTTGTAGGTCCATCCTGGGCAAAGCGGCAAGAAGAGGAAAGCGGATATACCGGGTAACGAATATAGAAGCAAGAGAATAATGTAAAGGAGCAGGTTTTATTTTTGGTAAAGGGGTAAATTGTTTTCATGCGTATAGAAGTAATACCTACTTACCAGGGGATCCAACCCCTGCTGACCAGGGATAAAATATGTATCGTGATCGATATCTTAAGGGCGACCAGTACCATCGTCACGGCCTTGCAGCATGGATGTAAAAAAATAATCGTAGCCGCTTCACCGCAAGAAGCGCTAGAACTGCACAAAAGCAAGGAAAATTATATCCTCGGGGGGGAATCCGCAGGGGGACTCTCGCCTGTCTTTCAGAAAGGGAACTCACCCCTGGAATACATCTACGGTATGGAAAATCAAAGCATCATATTCGTGACCACCAACGGAACACGTGCCATTACAAAATCACATAAGGCTAGATGCCTCGCCATCTGTTCTCTTTTAAATATTGGGGCAGTAGCAAAATGGCTTGTGAATTGTGGGGGAGAGGGGGTGCTACTCTGTTGTGCTGGAACCCGGGGTAAACTGGCCCTGGAAGACTTTTATACAGCAGGTGGGATTATAAAAAGAGTTGCCGATAACAAAAACAATGTTACCCTTTCTACTTTTGCTCTTTTCGCAAAGGATTTTTATACTGTTGCAAAGAAAAAATACAGGGGCAAGATCCGGGAACTATTTCAGAAAACCCTTAACGGCAAAAGGCTTGTTAAAATGGGTATGTCTTCTGATCTGGATTTTTGCTGCCAGGAAGATGTTTACAGTATCCTCCCGTTTTGTACCAACAGCGTTATTAAAATAAGGGAAAAAGCGGCTCCAGAGGCCACTAGGATATTTTCCCCCCCAAGTCTCAAGGGCAGCTATAAAAACATATAATTTAAATTCAGACTATTTGAAATGGGGTGTCACCTTTGAAAGATATGGGCCCCTTACAGATGACCCAGGAATTAGCTTTGAAGCTATATACACAAACCCCCCAGGGCGAACTCAGGGCCATAGTCGCCCTGGGGCAGTATCTAAGCATTGATGAAATCGGGCTCCTCGTATCCAAAAACCGGCCCCAATTGGAAAAATATACCGAACTTTTCCCGGAATTGGCCGTACTGTATACCTACCTGGACCAACGCAACCAGATTTTTTTCAAGGATCAGAACACCTTCATCCGTTACCTTAGCTACCGCACAGTTACCCCGGAATTGGGTAAGGTTCATAAGAAAATCCTTGCCACCCACAGGGTTCTTCGCCAGCGGATCTATAAATTCATCAAGATGGTCCACAAGTTCAAAGAACAAGGGTTGCTCAAAACAGAGATATCCAACCCGGATAAAGACAGCCTTCATTTCCAAGCCGCCCAGGAACTGGCGAAATGGCTGATCCAGCTTTGGTTTATCAACGAAGTGATCCTTTTTGGCTCAGTTGCCAAAGGGGATTTCCATCCTGAATCGGATGTCGACATCTGCCTGGGTATCATACCCAGGCGGCTTTCTTCCCATCTGTATAGGATTATCAATTGTATTGCCAACCAGGTCCAGAGCAAGTATGCCGACAATACTGGGGCAAGAAGGTTGGGGTTTGACTTCCTGCGTGATAATAAAATTTTCAGAGAAATGGGTTTTTTAGAGGCTGGTTATCTGCTGGCCCAGGAAAACACCTACACCTTTTCCCTTGATAGGGCTGCCTATACCTTCATCAAGAGCTCCGCAGCCGGCTACAGTACCAATGAACATGGTAATAATTTTTATACTATTGTTTTTTATCCCGGTACCCTTGCAAGTAGCTTCCCGCAGTACCAAGCTGTTTTTATAGCAGCTTGTGACGTGGTTGCCCTTTACTCAGTCGAGTTGCATCCCTTGCAGGAGGCGGAGGGGAAAGGGGGCTACAGGATAGAAACCGTCTTAAAAGATAGCAGCGCCAAATTAATGAAGAAATATAAGCTTGAGGGGGGTGGATTGGAATATCTCTCATCGGAGTTAATAAAAGCCGGCCTACAACGGATCCAAAAGGGGAAAAAATTATATTATACAAGCCTTGTGCCAGATACCTAAGCTTAACAGCTTATGCGGAGTTAGTTCGTAGGGGCAGTCTCCGACCGCCCCTCCCCAACATTTTATTTCTGTGATCGGGCAATCGCAGGTTGCCCCTATTGCCCGCATTATTTCTTAAAACAGTTTTTCAAGCACATTTTTCAATGTTGGCTCTCCTATTTCCTGCAGTTCATACTTGAGTCTTACGGCAGGGACCTTTAGATTAAGGAGCCTGCGGAGATCGACAGGGGTAGCGATGAGGACCATTTCGGCATCAGAATTGTTGATCGTTGTTTCAAGCTCTTGGATCTGGCGTTCGCCGTAGCCCATTGCTGGCAGAAGGTTGCCAATATGGGGGTATTTCTCGTATGTTTTTAAGATGCTTCCTACGGCAAAGGGGCGGGGATCTATCAGCTGGGCTCCGAATTGCCTGGCGGCAATGGCGCCGGCTCCAAACGGCATCCCACCATGGGTGAGAGTAGGGCCGTCTTCAATGACGAGTACTTTCTTGTTCCCGAGTAGCTCTGCTTGTTCTACGCTCAATGGCGAGGCAGCCTGGATAACTAGGGCCCCGGGATTGACTTTGGCGATGTTTTCCCGCACAGTCTGGATATTATTGCTATCGGCTGTTTCTATTTTATTAATGATCACACAATCGGCCAATCGCAGGTTGATTTCCCCGTGGTGGTAACTAAGTTCATGGCCGGGTCTATGGGGATCGACAACGGTAATATAGATATCTGCCTCATAGAAGGAAGTGTCATTGTTGCCGCCGTCCCAGACGATAATGTCGGCTTCCTTTTCTACTTCCTGCAGTATTTTGGCATAGTCCACCCCCGCATAAACCACTATTCCCCGTTCCAGGTGTGGTTCATATTCCTCCCTTTCTTCTATGGTGCACTTATGCAGATCAAGATCCTGGTAGGTAGCGAATCTCTGGCAAACCTGTTGGGTTAAGTCGCCGTAAGGCATAGGATGGCGTACAACCACAACTTTTTTACCTTTTTCTTTTAAGTAAGCACAAACCCGGCGGGTGGTCTGGCTTTTACCAGAGCCGGTGCGGGCTGCAGTTACGGCTACAACCGGCTTACTGGACTTAAGGGTAGTATTTTTGGAGCCCATCAGCCTGAAATCAGCCCCGGCAGCCATGACCAGTGCAGCCATGGACATGACGTATTGATGTGAAACATCGCTGTATGAAAAAACCACTTGGTCAACACTATTTTCCTTAATAAGTTCAACTATGGATTCTTCGGCATAAATAGGGATGCCTTTTGGGTAAAGGCTGCCGGCCAATTGGGGTGGATATAATCTTCCTTCAATATCGGGGATCTGTGTGGCAGTAAAGGCGATTACTTCATAACTATTGTTTTCACGAAAATAAACGTTAAAGTTATGAAAGTCCCTTCCTGCAGCCCCGGCGATGATAACTTTTTTTTTCATGTAAATTGCCTCCCAGTCTTCTTCTAGTGCCGGTCTAATCGAACAATCGGACGTTGTAATTATAACAATTTAAAAAGTTGTTGTCTATTTAGAAAAACATTGGTTGCAATACCAGCATTTAAAGGGCAGTGTAAAGGGTAGCGGTTTTTCAAGTAAACCCTCCTGGGCAAGCCCTGAAAACTTTGAACTCAAAATATTTTTTCTTTAAAAAGAAGGAAAAACGGCGAATAATGGAGAAATAAGGAAAAATAGAAGACAAATTCCCGCTTCTGTGTTCAAGGTTCGAAACAGTTTAAAAACGTTTGCCTTTCTTCCCCCAAGATAAAAACTAGGGTTATCAGGGTTCCTTCAGGGTTATAAAACCATGCTTGGGCAATGAATTCCGTCAGGGTCGCAGGAGTTTCATTTTTACCTTTAGGACAGGTGTTATGCTTATGTATACATATAGTAGGCTCTGCCCCTGATGCGGAAAGAAGGTTTGGCGGTATAATGGAACGGTTAATTAATTTGATATTAAACAATGCGGAGCAGTTAGCTGAAAAAACTGCTTCGCTTGTGAAAAACAACAAAACACCTTCTATACCCTTCCACAAAGATTTATCCCGTTTATTCTGTGCCGATTTGTTTTTTCTTTTTATTCAAGTTTTGCGAAAAAATAGCCCGGCATTATCTTCCCTTTTTAATGGGGATAATGCCGCTGATCCCCTATCCTTGCTCGGAAAACAAAAAATTAAAAGTTATTTGCAGCGTGGCTTAGGGGCCCACCAGATTATTGATCTGCTTAAAACAAGCTGCCAGGGCTGTTTTGCCTTGCTCAAGGAAACTGACTGGGAACCTGGTTATAAAAAGGATTGTCAAGAACAAGTTTTTGAATTTTTTGATCGTATTAAGTACAGCGTAGGCCTTTTATGGGCAGATTTGCAGGAGGTAGAACTTAAGACTTTGGCGTCAAAGGCCAACTGGGAGGAAATTGCCTCATTGAAGGAGCAGCTGGTTGACACAGGGTTTAATTTCCATAATATCGTCGATTTTATTCCTAATGCAACTTTTATTATTGATCATAACAAAAAAGCGGTTGCTTGGAATAAAGCTATGGAGGAAAAACTGAAATATATTACCTATCATGACCCCATTACCAAAGTATATAACCGGGTCTATTTTGAGCAGGAAATGCAGCGCCTCTCCTGTGGTCGCTTTAACCCAGTGGGTATTGTCATTGCTGACGTAGACGGCTTAAAGATTGTTAATGATACCCTGGGGCACAAAGCCGGTGATGAATTATTGATCTCTGCTGCACACCTAATCCAAAAATGTTTCCGCAGCAGTGATGTAGTTTCACGCATTGGCGGCGATGAATTTGCTGTTTTATTGCCTAATTGTAACGAGGCAACTGTTGAAGAGGCCATTTTACGGATCAAAAATGAAATTACTGCTTATAATCGTGAACATGCAATTACAATACCGCTAAGTTTATCCCTTGGTTATGCAGTGGAGCAGAAGATACCCCTTGATATGGATGAACTATTTAAAGAAGCAGACGATCGTATGTACCGGGAAAAACTTCATCACCGCCAGAGTGTCCGGAGTGATATTGTCAATACCCTGACAAAGACATTAGCAGCAAGGGACAACGTTACTGAAACCCATGCAGAGCGGATGAAAGAATTGGTTGAGGGTATGGCAAGGGCCATTGACCTTCCAGAACGCCAAATAACCGATCTGCGTCTCCTGGCCCAATTTCACGATATCGGTAAGGTAGGCCTTTCGGACAATGTCCTTTTTAAAAATGGCCCCCTCACAAGAGAGGAACAGCTTGAAATTGAATGACATTGTGAAATTGGCTACAGGATAGCCCAGTCGTCTATTGATCTGGCACCTATTGCGGATTGGATCTTAATGCACCACGAAAGATGGGATGGTAAGGGATATCCCCTTGGCCTGCAGGGTGAGGAAATCCCCCTTGAGTGCCGCATTTTAGCAATTGCGGATGCTTATGACTCAATGGTAGGTGAACGCCCCTACCGTAAGAAATTTACCCGTGCTGCTGCACTAAGGGAAATCCAAAGCTGTGCAGGGACACAGTTCGATCCCGAGCTGGCCGAAATATTTGTCAATTTAATTGTCCTTGCCACTACTACCAGTATCCTGGATAGCGGTCTTTTGGATGTTTTGGTACCCAGGTTTCAAACCCTATCGGGCTACAAACTTAGAATAGTAGCTGTGGGGACTGGGGAGGCCTTAAAGATGGGAAAAACAGGCCATGCCGATGTGCTGTTTGTACATGCTCCAAAGTATGAAATGCCCTTGGTACGGGAAGGAATAGCTATTAATTATCAGCAGGTTATGCATAATGACTTTATACTCCTGGGACCTGCCCGAGATCCAGCCGGAGCAAGGAATAGTGCTGGCATTGTGGAGGCTTTCCAAAAGATTGCCGGCTGCCGGGCTTCTTTTGTTTCCCGGGGCGATGATTCAGGGACAGACAAAATGGAAAAGGATATTTGGGCCAGGGCTGGTATTAACCCTGTAGGAGAAACTTGGTACTATGAAACAGGGCGGGGAATGGGTGCCGCAATTGCTGAAGCTAACGGAAAACAGGCTTATATATTAAGCGACCGGGGCACATTTCTTGCAAAATCTAAAAATATTGCCCTGGAGGTCATTAGTGAGGGTGACAAAATGTTAAAGAATATTTACCATGTCATGCAAATCAATCCTAAGAAGTTTGATTGGATTAATGAAGAAGGCTCCAAGGCATTTGTGGAATTTATGATCGATAAGGAAACACAGCAAATAATTAAGGATTTTAACCTCGATAAGTTTGGCAGGCCTCTTTTCTTCCCCGACAGGCTGCAGGGCTAACTATCCCCGTATACTGGCCCATTTTTAGGTGTTGCAGCTTTTGCCTGCTATAGACAAAACAATCCCAAGAATGATATAATTTTCCCTTGATAGACAAACATGGTTTTAGAAAATATCCCTTCACGGAGAGGAATCCCAGAACTAACTAGACCTAAGGCATAGCAGGTAGCAGCAAGGAGGGTTTTTCGAGCATGATTGTTATTAAGGAGGAAGGCTGTAAAGGGTGCCGGTACTGTGTTTTATCTTGTCCAAGGGGGCTTATCCAGGTAGACGAGGGCGTTATCAATGCAATGGGTTATAACCCGGTTATATTTACCAACAACCCGGACAATCCCTGCAGCGGGTGTGCGCTCTGTGCCGAGGTTTGTCCTGACGTGTTGATCGAGGTTTACCGCGAAAAAGGGGGGGGAAATAGCAGATGATGGAATATAAGATGTTAAAAGGGAATGTAGCGCTGGCCGAAGGGGCTCTGGCGGCCGGATGCCGTTATTATTTTGGTTATCCTATTACTCCACAAAACGATATCCCAGAATACCTTTCCGAAAAGTTGCCTAAAAAGGGCGGAGTTTTTATACAGGCTGAAAGTGAAGTAGCTTCCATTAACATGCTCTTGGGTGCTTCGGCTGCCGGGGCAAGAGCCATGACTTCTTCATCGGGTCCAGGCATTTCCTTGATGCAGGAGGGGATCTCCTATATGTCTGGCTCAGAGCTACCGGGTCTGATCGTAAATATTACCCGAATTGGGCCGGGACTGGGAGGGATAGCGGCTTCCCAGGGAGATTACTGGCAGGCTACCAGGGGTGGTGGACATGGTGATTACCGCTTAATTGTTTTGGCACCAAACTCTGTACAGGAAATGTATGATCTAACGATCAAGGCTTTTGAACTTTCCGACAAATACCGAAACCCGGCCATGATACTGGGCGATGCCATTTTGGGGCAGATGAAAGAACCTGTTTTATTGTCTTCTCCGCCGGTAGATATTCCTCCCAGGCCCTGGTCGTTAAAGGGTGCAAAGGGAAGAAAAGCTCAGCTTATTAAATCTCTGTACCTTGGTGACGGGGAAATGGAAGAACACAACTGGCACCTTTTTGAAAAATACCAACGGTTGCAGAAGGAAGAAGTTTTAGCAGAGATCAATATCGAAGAAAATATGGAAATATTTTTAGTTTCCTTTGGTTCCTGTTCCCGTATGGTTCAGTCAGCAGTAGAGATGGCTCGGGCAGATGGTATCCGGGCAGGGTATGTTAGGCCGATAACGCTTTTCCCCTATCCCTACGATATTATTAGGGATATTTCTAAAAAAGCTGCAAAGGTGTTAGTGGTAGAAATGAATACTGGACAAATGTGGGATGATGTCAGGTTGGCGATCGATCCAGGGTGCCAGGCAAAATTGCTGGCTCGTCCTGGTGGGGGGATCCCAACTCCCCAACAAATATATAATGAAATTAGACTATTTCTGAAGGCAGGGGATAAAGTTGCAGAAAGTGTTTACTAAGCCTGCATCCTTAATAGAGAATACCTTTCATTTTTGCCCCGGTTGCCATCATGGTATAGTCCACCGCTTAATATGTGAAGCAATTGACTTTTATCAAATAAGGGAAAAAACGGTTGGTGTTGTCGGGGTAGGCTGCTGCGTTTTTATGTACAATTATATAGATGTTGACGTTTGCGAAGCCCCCCATGGCCGGGCACCTGCGGTGGCAACAGGAATAAAAAGGGTCCAACCTCAAAATATAACCTTTACTTACCAGGGGGATGGGGATCTCTGTGCTATTGGTATGTCGGAAGTGGTTCATGCCGCCAACAGAGGAGAAAATATTACGGTAATTTTTGTGAACAACAATATTTATGGTATGACCGGCGGGCAGATGGCTCCAACGACCCTCCTGGGTCAGCAAACAACTACCTCCCCTTACGGCAGGGATTTTCAGACTGATGGTTACCCTGTACGGATGCCGGAAATGCTGGCAACGCTTGAAGGTGTTGCTTTTGCAGCCAGGGTGACCGTCCATACTGCCGCCCAGGTTAAAAAGGCAAGGAAGGCCGTCATGAAGGCTTTTGAAATGCAGATCAAGAACATGGGCTTTTCTTTTGTAGAATTTATTTCAGCATGTCCGACCAACTGGCGCCTTTCCCCCCAGCAAAGCGTGGAGAGAATAGAAGAAGAAGTTCTTCCTTATTATTCGCCAGGGATCTTTAAGGAAAGAAAGACCCCTGATTACCTGTAGGGAAAGAAGTGAAAAGGGAAAGAGGTGGAAAAATGTATTTTGATGTTACCCTTTCGGGTTTTGGCGGCCAGGGTGTGTTGCTGATGGGAGAAATTTTAGCTTATGCAGCCATGCTTGATAAAAAACACGTTACCTGGATGCCTTCCTATGGGGTGGAGATGAGGGGTGGTGCCGCAAATTGTACAGTGGTGATCTCTTCTAAAAAAATAGGTTCTCCTCTTGCCGACGAACCCCAGGGACTTATTGCAATGAGCAAACCAGCACTACAGAAATTCCAACCCAAGGTGAAAATTGGGGGTTTGCTGGCCGTAAATACCTCTTTTGTAGATGAGACCCTCATTACAAGGGATGATGTTAAAATATTAGCGCTTCCCGCCAGCGATATTGCTTACAGGGAGGTTGGGGAACGTAAAATGGCCAATATGGTGATACTGGGGGCTTTTTTATCACATAGCGGTGTTGTGAGACTGGAAAAAATAGAAGAATCCTTACATCATTTTTTTGAAGGGAAAAAACAAAAGCTTATTCCAGTAATGATGAGAGCTCTGCACAGCGGCAAAAGTTTTTTTGAGGGGGAGGCTGGCGATTTTGCCACATAACGAAAAAGTAGAAATTAATATTGGGGAAAAAATTAAAAAATTACGGCTGGACAAAAATATCGACTTGCCGAAGTTAGCGGAACTGACTGGCTTTTCGACTGCCTTACTTTCCCAGATGGAAAACCATCTAATTTCACCACCCTTAAGCTCTCTGGGTAAAATAGCCGGAGCCCTGGGGGTAGAAATGGGATATTTTTTTGGCTCATCTAGTGATGTTGACTTTACCATCGTCAGACGGAATGAAAGGCGCCCTATTTCCAGGGTGGCTTCCAAGCAGGGAGTTAACTATGGTTATTCTTATGAGTCCCTTGCCTATGAACAAAAAAATCGTCACATGGAGCCTTTTTTAGTTTCCCTTGAGCCTGCTACGGTCAAAAACAGGCATGCCTATAGCCATGAGGGAGAGGAATTTATTTTTGTGCTTGAAGGAAAAATGGAAATCACCCTTGGTGATCACACGGACATTTTAGAAGCGGGAGATTCCATATATTTTAACTCCCTGATACCCCATCGGGTCCAGTGTAGCGAAGGTTTGGAGACAAAAATTGTGGCTGTTATCTATACACAAGGGTAAATCTTTTATTTAGGCCGGTATGGCTAAGCCTAGAGTGTGGAACCGGCCTTTGGTTTTTAATATTTTTAACATTTAATAAACATTTAATAAAGGGGGGGCAATTATGCAAAAGGGGGGAGTCCCCAGTGCGGAAAACTCCAAAAATAATCAGGATGGTGCCTTTGAAGTCAAGGATGGTTGCGTGAAAATTTATGATCCCGTTGGAAATGGTTTTCCCGCAGTTATATTGCCTGATCCTTTTTTAAGCATTAAAGTAAACAATATAGAAATAAATAAGCCACAGAAAGTGTTTGCTGCGGATAAAATAGAGGTCATACCCCGGGTAGAGGAGATCCCGGGCAAAATCGAGGTTGAATTAGGCGCAAAGAAATTTTCTGCAAAGATAAAGGTAATGCCCCATCTAACAATAAAAAGAAAACTTAAGGACATGCCGAGGCAACATGAAAATAAATTTGCTTATGAAGAAGAAAAAATATATGAAAATAAAATAACGCTTGCAGAGGCCCGGCAGGCATTAAGCAATAAGGGCGTTATTTTTGGTATTGATTATGCAGTTCTGGAAAAAGTTGTGAAAGAAGCAGATGGGACCTGGCATGAAGTTGCCAGGGGCAAAGAAGCTAAAAAAGGACGGGACGGATATGTAGAGCTTTTATTTGAACCCGAAATTACTGTTCCTTTCAGTGATGGGGATGAACTTTCCAGGGTTGATTACAAGGAAAAAGTACGTATTCCATTTGTGGAAAAGGGGGATAAAATTGCTATAATTCACCCCCCCGTGCTTGGTGAACCCGGTTGCCTGGTGACCGGGGATCCAATTCAACCGCCTGTCGTTAAAGGGGCTATGATTAAATGCAAAGATGGATGCGAACTGGACAAGAATGGGACCCTGGTTTTTGCTATGAGAGCCGGCAGGCCGGTAGTAGAGGGGATGCGCCCCAAAAAATTTTCTGTTTTGCCCCTCTATATTCATACTGATGATGTTGACCTAAAAAGCGGAAATATCCGTTTTAATGGTGATTTAAAGATCACCGGAAATATAGTAGAGGGGATGACGGTGGAAAGTCAGGGGAATTTGGAGGTCCAGGGGAATACGGCAGGAGCCAGGATTATTGCCGGCAATAGTGCAATTTTTTTTAATAACCTAATCAACTCGCATGTCATTGCGGGAGGGTTAAAAAACATATACGACAATATGCTGCCACTATTGCAAGAAATAGAAAAATCGTTTGAAGTTCTAAAACAAAGTTTTAAACAACTACAAGAAACATTATCCAAAAGGGGAAAGAAAATTCATGCAGATCAAACTGGCCAACTGATAAAACTTTTGGTAGAGCAAAAACATGGAGGCCTGCTGAATTTGATTGAAACCCTTCAGCAATCAGCTAAAGAAGCTGTTGTTCCTGTGCCGGCCCAACTATTAGACATTATCAACGAAGTAAATGGATATTTCCTGGAGGAATTCAAAAAGATTAAGAACGAGCAGCAGTTGGAAGAGGTTGTACGAAAAATATCTTCTGCCCGGTCCTTAGTAGAAAACAAGGAGGATATTAGGGGAGATGTTCTTGTTTCCTACGTGCAAAACAGTATTATTGAAACAAGCGGGCCTATATCCATTACCGGCACTGGCTCCTATAACTCTCACTTTAAAACATCAGACTCTGTTAACATCACGGGGGTTTTCCGTGGGGGAGAAATAAGGGCTCAAAAAAATATTTTCATCGGGGAAGCTGGTTCCCCAGGTTTGCAAATGAAGCAGGGTGAAATCCATTTATCTGCGGACTCTGAAGCCCGGTTTCGCAAAGTTTATGAAAACCTGGTGCTTTATTTTGGAAAACGTGCTTATAAATTTGACGCTACCAGAGAAATGGTTAAGGTGTATTATGATCACAAGGAAGACATGATAAAGCTTGTTAACCTTGTTTGATTGCAATACGGAATTACGGACAAATGTAATTGACAAGTGTGGGATCTCGTTATACATTTTAAATCAAAAATAGCATACATTAAAAAAACAAGTTTCGCCTTTTTTCTACAATAATTATTATTTTTAAGCAAAAGGAGGAAAAACTCTGATGAAAAACGATCTGCAGGAAGTAAAAGACAGATTGTTGGAAACTGCCCCGGAAATGAAAATACCCTGTGTTATGGTCTTCAAGGTTGCCAGGGATTTTGGTTTGTCTGCTGCAGAGGTGGGCAAACTCTGTAATGAACTCAAAATTAAGATCATAAACTGCCAGATTGGTTGTTTTTAGTACCTAATCATGGGAGTGAACCACTAAATTGTTAACAGTGCTTAGTGTAAGGGAAGCACAAAACTGTGTGCTTAGATCCTTAAAAAATAAAACAATGGATGTTGAGGAAATCCCAGTCAAGGAGGCCCTGGGTCGGGTTGCAGGGGAGGAACTTAAAACCCCTGAGGAGGTTCCTGCTTTTTCACGAGCGACTATGGATGGTTTTGCTGTTAGAAGTGCCGATACTTTTGGTGCTTCGGAAGAAATCCCGGCCCTTTTGGTTCTAAAAGATGAGATATTTATGGGAAAAAAGCCCACTATGAGCATTGGACCGGGCGAAGCTATGGCTATCCCAACCGGGGGGATGCTTCCCCCTGCAAGCGACAGTGTTTCAATGATTGAATACAGCGAAGTTTTGGGAAGGCAGCTGGCTATTTACCGCCCGGTGGCTCCTTTTGAAAATATAATCCAGGCCGGGGAAGATTTTAAAAAAGGCGACCCCGTAGTAAATGCTGGCCGGGTTATACGTCCGCAAGAGGTTGCCATTTTAGCCGCGTTGGGTTTCCTTCATATTAAGGTTTATAAAAGACCCAGGGTTTGTATTTTTTCCACCGGTGATGAGCTTGTTTCCCCCGGGGAAACCCCTGGACCTGCCCAGATAAGGGACATTAATGGCCCTATGCTCTCTGCCCAGGTTCAAAAAACTGGTGGTTATCCTCGCTACATGGGTATAATATCTGATGAAAAAGAAAAGTTAAAAGCTGCTTTGCTCCAGTCTCTTGAAGAAGCAGATCTTATTATTATTTCTGGTGGTAGTTCTGTAGGAACGAGAGATGTAACGGTCAGCGTTATTGACCAACTGCCTGGGGAAGGATCCTTATTCCATGGTATATCCATGCGTCCTGGTAAACCCCTTATTTACGGCATGAGTAAAGGTAAGCCTATCTACGGGCTTTCCGGTAACCCTGTTTCCGCCATGTTTGG
>JBMNNS010000044.1:0-13811 GCA_050942625.1 Dethiobacteria bacterium | reverse complement strand
TGCCCGGGGACAACGTCAACATGATCATAGAACTAATCACCCCCATTGCCACCGAAGAAGGTTTGCGTTTTGCGATCCGTGAAGGCGGCCGGACAGTTGGTGCTGGTGTGGTTACGTCCATTTTGGAGTAGATAGAGCAATTTAAGCAATGAAGTAAGAGGTTGCCGCCCCGGAGCGGGAAATTTTTACGGAGCAGTCTGCTAAAGCAATCAGGCGCAAAGGAGGAGATAAAATGGCCAACCAAAAAATTCGTATCCGTTTAAAAGCCTTTGATCACCAGCTCCTGGACCAGTCTGCCAGTAAAATTGTTGATACTGCAAGGCGTACCGGAGCAACTATCTCAGGTCCGGTACCTCTTCCTACGGAAAAAAGTATTTATACCGTGATCAGGGCTCCCCACAAATTTAAGGATTCACGGGAGCAATTTGAGATGCGCACCCATAAAAGATTAATCGATATTATCGACCCTACACCCAATACAGTCGATGCCTTGATGCGTTTGGACCTGCCGGCGGGTGTGGATATCGAAATTAAACTTTAAGGAATCCTTATGAAAGGGGGGTGTTGTCATGAAAAAGGCGATTTTAGCTAAAAAAATAGGTATGACACAGATTTTTAACGAAGATGGCAGGGCCATACCCGTTACGGTCCTGGAAGCAGGCCCGTGCACTGTCATTGGTAAGAAGGATCCAAAGAAGGATGGCTATAGTGCCATCCAGGTGGGCTTTAAAGATGCCAAGAAAAACCGTCTTAATAAGCCACAATTGGGGCATTTTGCCAAAGCGGGTGTGACCCCTTTAAGATATGTAAGGGAGTTCAGGCTCTTAGATTCGGATAGTTATGAGGTCGGGCAGGAAATCAAAGTAAATATTTTTGAACCGGGAGAGTATGTTGATGTTACCGGTGTCAGTAAAGGCAAGGGATTTGCAGGCTCCATTAAAAGGTATGGTTATGGTAGAGGGCTGAAAACCCATGGTTCCCACTACCACCGCGGTCCTGGTTCCTTAGGGGCTGTTGATGCTGCACGTGTCTTCAAAGGGCATGCCTTGCCTGGTAGAATGGGCGGAAAAAGGGTAACTGTGCAAAAACTGCAGGTAGTCAAGGTGGATGAAAACAGAAACCTTTTGCTTGTAAAAGGCGCTGTTCCCGGTTCCAAAGGTAGCCTTATTATTGTTAAAGACTCAGTAAAAGTCAGTTAGAAAGGGGGCTATGCGACTATGCCTACAGTAGGTGTATATAATGCTGAGGGGGAACAAATCGGGGAGATGGAACTAAGCGAAGCCATCTTTAACGCTGAAATAAAGGAAAGCCTTCTTTTTGATGTTTCCCAGATGCTACTCAATAATTCCCGCCGTGGTACAGCCAGCACAAAAACAAGAGCAGAAGTTCGTGGCGGCGGCAGGAAGCCGTGGAGGCAAAAAGGAACGGGGAGGGCCCGTCATGGAAGTATCCGCTCCCCCATTTGGAGGGGTGGGGGTGTTGTTTTTGGTCCCAAGCCCCGCAATTACCGCTATCTTTTACCTAAAAAGGTACGCCGTGCTGCCACGCGCTCTGCTTTAACTTCCAAATTAAAGCAGGATCAGCTCATCATTCTCGATGAATTAAGGCTTGAAGTTCCAAAGACTAAAGAGATTGTTAGGGTCCTGACAAATCTAGGTATCAGGGGAAAGGCGTTGTTGGTTAGCGGCGGGCCTGATGTGAACCTTTATAAATCCAGCCGCAATATTCCCGGCATAAAATCAGTTCCGGCCGGCCAAATCAACGTTCTAGATATTCTTCAGCATGAAAGGCTGGTTATGACAAAAGATGCTGTGGAAAAAATCGAGGAGGTGTTTGCCTCGTGAAAGACCCCCAGGATATTATTTTAAGGCCCCTTGTTACAGAAAGGGCTACCAAGTTGATGGAAGAAAATAAATATGCTTTTGTTGTCCACAAAAAAGCTAATAAAATTGAGATTAAAAAGGCAGTGGAAAAACTTTTTAACGTGAATGTTCAGTCTGTTAATACCATGAACATGAAAGGAAAATTCAGGCGTGTGGGGGTTCACAGGGGATATCGTCCGGATTGGAAAAAAGCAGTTGTTACCCTTGAAGAAGGCAGCAAGCCAATTGAAATTTTTGAATAGATCCAGGCCCGGACTATTATTTGAGGAAGGAGGTAAAAGAGTTGGCAATCAAAAAATTTGTTTCTACTTCACCTGGTCGACGCTTTATGACTGTTTCCGATTTCAAGGAAATTACAAAAACAGAGCCGGAAAAATCTTTGCTCAAACCATTAAAGAAAAAAGCAGGGCGCAATGCCCAGGGACGTATGACCGTCAGGCACCGTGGCGGGGGACACAAGCGTAAGTACAGGGTAATTGATTTTAAAAGAGATAAAGATGGCGTTCCTGCCAGGGTTGCAGCTATAGAATATGATCCTAATCGCTCAGCGCGGATAGCCCTTTTACACTATGTTGATGGGGAAAAACGTTATATATTAGCCCCACACGGCTTAGAAGTTGGTGCAACGGTGAGCTCAGGGCCGGGTGCGGAGATCAAGCCTGGTAATACTCTTCCCCTTCAAAATATTCCAGTGGGAACCGTGGTCCACAATATTGAAATGTTACCAGGAAAAGGAGGGCAATTAGCCCGTTCTGCCGGAAGCGAAGCACAATTAGCAGCCAAGGAGGGTAAATATGGTCATATCAAGTTGCCCTCAGGGGAAGTAAGGCTGGTGCTTTTGAAATGCAGGGCTACGGTAGGCCAGGTTGGTAATGTGGAACACGAAAATATCACCGTGGGCAAAGCAGGGCGTTCTCGTTGGTTGGGCATCAGGCCCTCTGTCAGAGGATCCGCCATGAACCCTGTAGACCACCCCCATGGTGGTGGTGAGGGGAAAGCCCCCATTGGTCGTAAAAGTCCGCTTACACCCTGGGGCAAACCTACGTTGGGCTATAAAACCCGTTCCAAGAAGAAAAAATCGGATCAGTTTATTGTTAGAAAGCGTACAAAATAAAGGGGTGATTTCATGGGACGTTCCCTCAAGAAAGGGCCCTATGTTGAGGCCAGGCTGATGGAGAGGATTGAAAAAATGAATAAATCAGGTCAGAAAAGGGTCATCAAAACCTGGTCCCGGCGTTCCACCATATTTCCTGAAATGGTAGGGCATACAATTGCCGTTTATGACGGCCGTAAGCATCTTCCTATCTATATTTCTGAGGATATGGTAGGCCATAAGTTGGGAGAATTTGCTCCTACACGCACTTTTCGCGGCCATGGTTCTCATACGGAAAGGTCCACTTCTTTAAAATAAGGCAGTAATAATCCTTGGAATAACATGGGACGCCGTTTCAAATTTCACAATGTCCCTGTTCAGGCGCTGTACGAGTAAAGGGGGATTAAAAAACTATGGAAGTAAAAGCACAGGCCAGATATGTGAGAATAGCTCCCCGCAAAGCAAGGATAGTAATGGATCTAGTCCGGGGTAAAAATGTAGGTGAGGCGCTCTCCATTTTACGTTTTACTCCCAAGCGGGCCTCCAGGTTTATCGAGAAGGTGCTGCGCTCGGCCGTGGCCAATGCCGAGCATAATAATAATATGATGAAAGATGAACTGTACATTTACAAGGCTCATGTTGATGAAGGTCCAACCTTGAAAAGGTTCAGGGCCCGTGCCAGAGGCAGGGCAACAAGGATCAATAAAAGGACCAGCCATATTACGGTTATATTACGTGCAAGAGAGGGGGCATGAGAAATTGGGTCAAAAAATTAGTCCCATAGGATTCCGCATCGGCATCATCAAGGATTGGGATGCTCGTTGGTATTCTGAAAAGGACTACACCAAACTGCTTCATGAGGACTTACAAATTCGTGACTTTATTAGAAAAGAACTAGATGGCGCTGGTATCTCCCGCATTGAGCTAGATCGGGCTGCCAATAATTTGCGGATCAATATACACACTGCTAAACCCGGTATGGTCATTGGCAAGGGAGGCTCCGGCGTGGAACGGCTCCGTCGCAGCCTGGAACAAAAGACAGCCAAAAAAGTGCATATCAACATCATGGAAATTAAAACCCCGGAGCTTGATGCTTACCTGGTAGCTGAAAATATTGCCCAGCAGCTTTCCAGAAGGATTGCTTTTCGCAGGGCCATGAAACAGGCTAT
Source organism: Dethiobacteria bacterium (assembly GCA_050942625.1). Classification (GTDB taxonomy): domain Bacteria; phylum Bacillota; class Dethiobacteria; order DTU022; family UBA8154; genus JBMNNS01. The sequence goes on along the minus strand of JBMNNS010000044.1, from coordinate 9,666 downwards.
TTTCAGGACTATGCGTGCCGGTGCCAAAGGTATTAAGGTCATGTGCAAAGGTCGCCTTGGCGGTGCTGAAATGGCCAGGACCGAAAGCTACCACGAAGGTACGGTTCCTTTACAGACGCTCCGGGCCGATATTGATTATGGCTTTGTGGAATCCCATACCACTTATGGACGTATTGGTGTAAAGGTATGGATCTATAAAGGCGAAGTCCTTCCTGAAGCAAAGAATAGAGAAGAACAGGGGAAAAAGGGAGGGAGTGAGAGCAATGCTGATGCCCAAGCGGGTTAAATTTCGTCGCCACCAAAGGGGGCGGATGAAAGGTTTTACCAAGGGCGGCTCTGAGATAGATTTTGGTGAATATGGATTACAAGCATTAGAACCCTCCTGGGTGACCAGTCAACAGATAGAAGCAGCCAGGATCGCTATGACCAGGTATGTAAAAAGAGGGGGGAAGGTCTGGATTAAGATATTTCCCCATAAACCGGTGACTGCCAAGCCGGCCGAAACCCGGATGGGAAAAGGCAAAGGATCCCCTGAATACTGGGTTGCTGTGGTAAAACCCGGCAGGATCATGTTTGAGCTGGCCGGAGTTCCGGAAGAACAGGCCAGGGAAGCCTTGCGGTTGGCTTCGCACAAGTTACCGATGAAGTGCAAGTTTGTGAAAAGAGAAGAAATAGGTGGTGAAGCCCATGAAAGTAAGCGAGATTCGTGAGCTTTCAAGCCAGGAGCTTCAGGATAAAATCCGGGAGCTGAAGGAGGAACTTTTTAATTTACGTTTTCAAATGGCTACAGGTCAATTGGAAAATACCATGCGACTAAAAGAGGTTCGCAGGTCGATCGCTCGGGCAAAAACCGTCATACGGGAAAGAGAGCTGGCTGCAAAATAAATGCTCGTGAAAGGAGGCAACGGGTTGGAAAGAAACTCTCGCAAGGTCAGAGTGGGAAATGTCGTCAGTGACAAAATGGATAAAACCGTTGTGGTTGCTGTGGAGCGGACTACACGCCATCCTTTATACGGTAAAATTATTAGAAAAACCAAGAAATACAAAGTACACGATGCCGGCAATGAGTGCAGGATTGGAGATAAGGTCAGGATTATGGAAACCAGGCCCTTAAGTAAGGATAAAAAATGGCGTTTGGTTGAAATAATGGAAAAATCCAGGCTGTAGCTTGCGGTGAAAGGAGGGGCCAGAATGATCCAGACCCAGACAGTTTTAAACGTCGCTGATAATACAGGGGGTCGTAAGATCATGTGTATACGAGTGCTGGGTGGCTCTACAAGGAAAACTGCCAATGTAGGAGACATAGTGGTAGCTTCAGTCAAGGAGGCAACCCCCAGGGGAGTTGTCAAAAAGGGAGAAATAGTGCGGGCTGTGATCGTGCGCACCAAAAAAGGTTTCCGTCGCAAGGATGGCACCTTTATACGTTTTGATGAAAATGCTGCCGTAATCATAAATGAACAAAAAGCCCCCAGGGGAACCCGTATTTTTGGGCCGGTTGCCAGGGAACTACGAGAGAAAGACTTTATGCGTATTATTTCATTAGCTCCTGAGGTAATTTAGTCACACAATTGCTTTTTAAATCCATTCGCCTGTTGACAGGCGAACAAGGTAAGGAGGTGTGTCCTATGCCAGCCGGTAAGCTTCATATCCGCAAAGGTGACCAGGTCCTAATTCTTTCCGGTAAAAATAAAGGTAAAAAAGGGAAAGTATTAAAAGCTTTTCCAGCCAAAAATAAGGTGCTGGTTGAAGGCATCAATATTATTAAAAAGCATGCCCGTCCGACACCGAAAATTCCCCAGAGTTCTATCAGGGAGATGGAGGCTCCCATTCATGCGAGCAAGGCTATGTTGATTTGTCCCTCCTGCCAGCAGCCCACACGCGTCTCCTATCGTTTCCTCTCTGATGGAAAAAAGATCAGGGGCTGTAAAAAATGCGGAGAAAATATTGAAAAATAGAGGCTGCAGGGGCTAAGGAAGGAGGTTAAAAGGTGTCAACTTTAAAAGAAAAATATATTAACGAGGTACGCCCGGCATTAATGGAGAAATTTTCCTATAGAAATGTGATGGAAGTCCCAAGGCTGGAAAAAGTAGTCATTAACATGGGGATTGGAGAAGGTAAGGATAATCCCAAACTACTGGATGCTGCTGTCAAGGAACTGTCTTTGATCACCGGGCAAAGACCCGTTATTACAAAAGCAAAAAAATCGGTAGCAAGCTTTAAACTTCGGGAAGGTATGTCCATTGGGTGTAAGGTAACCCTGCGCGGCAATAGAATGTATGACTTTGTGAATAAACTGGTCAACGTAGCCCTTCCCCGGGTTAGGGACTTTCGTGGCGTTTCTCCAAGATCCCTTGATGGCCGGGGCAACTATACTTTGGGTATCAAGGAACAAATTATTTTTCCGGAAATTAGTTACGATGATGTCGAAAAAATACAGGGCATGGATATTACAATTGTGACAACTGCTAAAACCGACGAGGAAGCAAGAGAATTGCTCAGACTGATCGGGATGCCTTTTAAAGCAGCATAACTATCCGCCGTTGTTATTGTAGAAAGGAGGTGCAACCTGGTTAGGCCCAGGAATAATTGTGGCAAAAAAGTCCTTAATAGCAAAAGCCCAAAGGGAACCAAAATTTAAGGTTCGCAGATATAATCGCTGCCGGCTGTGTGGCCGTCCTAGAGCTTACCTCCGCAAGTTTGGGATGTGTCGACTTTGTTTTAGAAAATTGGCCCATGAGGGCGTTATCCCCGGAATAAAGAAAGCCAGTTGGTAGCCTGTTGTTTCAGAAAGGAGGCTCAAGTTTAAAGATGATGACCGATCCTATTGCCGATATGTTAACCCGGATTCGTAATGCAAACATGGCTGGACATGGGCATGCCGAAGTCCCCTCATCCAAAATGAAGGTGGCTATTGCCAACATCTTAAAAAAAGAAGGTTATATAAGGAATTTTGAACAGATTAGTGATAATAAACAAGGAATTTTGAAACTGTATCTAAAGTATGGAACCGGACCTGGTTCCAAGGGTGCTATCACAGGGCTTAAACGTATAAGCAAACCGGGGCTGCGCATCTATGCTAAAAAAGACGAACTACCCCGGGTTTTAGGCGGCCTGGGCATTGCTATTATTTCTACCTCCCAGGGTCCGATGAGCGATAAAGAAGCCCGCAATGCCGGACTTGGCGGCGAAGTGATCTGTTATGTATGGTAGGAGGTGGAAAGATTGTCACGTATAGGGATTAAACCTATCCCCATACCCACGGGGGTTGAGATAGCAATAAAAGCAGGAAATGTTGTGACAGTAAAAGGCCCCAAAGGGCAGCTTACTAAGGAAATACCTGCTGCCTTGAAAATTAGTGTTGATGAAGGACAGGTATCTGTATCACGCCCTTCTGACAAAAAAGAACACCGATCCTTACATGGGCTGGGAAGAACCTTGATAGCCAATATGATAGAAGGGGTAACAGAAGGTTTTCAGAAAAATTTGGAACTGGTGGGTGTTGGTTACCGTGCAGCTAAACAAGGTACTGCCTTAGTCCTGAATGTGGGATATTCGCAGCCAGTGAATATTACGCCGGAACAAGGTATAGAAATAGAGGTGCCGACTGCTACCAGGATAACCGTTAAGGGAATTGATAAAGAGGCTGTTGGCGATATAGCAGCAAGGATTAGAAGTGTCCGCCCCCCTGAGCCTTACAAAGGAAAAGGGATCAGGTATGAAGGAGAATATGTAAGGCGTAAGGTAGGCAAGGCAGGTAAATAATGTCCAAGGTAGCAATGTATGAAGGGGTGAAAGGTTTGGCAAGGAAATTGGATAAAAAACAGGCCAAGAAACGCCGTCACTTGCGGGTGCGTAAAAAAATCTTTGGTACTGCTGAAAAACCAAGATTAAGTGTTTATCGCAGTTTAAACCATATGTATGCCCAGATTATTGATGACAATAGTGGTAACACTCTCTTATCTGTTTCTACCCTGGATCCATCCTTGAGGGAACAGATCGCTATTAAAGGAAACAAGGAGGCTGCCCGCCTGATTGGTGAAACCCTGGCTAAAAGGGCATTGGAAAAAGGCATCGAACAAGTTGTTTTTGATAGAGGTGGATACCTTTATCACGGCAGAGTGCAAGCCCTGGCAGAAGGTGCTAGGAGCAAGGGACTAAAATTTTAAACGGCAGAAGAAGGGAGGTCTTTTGAATTTTGCCCAAAACTGATTCCAAAGATGAACTTAAAGAAAGAGTGGTTAAAATCAACAGGGTAGCCAAGGTTGTAAAAGGCGGGCGTCGGTTCAGCTTTAGTGCCCTTGTTGTTGTTGGCGATGAAAATGGCAAGGTGGGCGCAGGGTTGGGAAAGGCTGGCGAGGTCCCAGAAGCTATTCGCAAAGGGATCGAGGATGCTAAGAAAAACATGATCACCGTCCCTATGTCCGATACTACCATAACTCATCCTATCATCGGAATTTTTGGTGCCGGTAAGGTCCTCTTGAAACCAGCTTCTGCAGGTACCGGGGTTATAGCCGGCGGGCCGGCAAGAGCGGTACTTGAACTGGCTGGCATCAAGGATATTTTGACCAAAAACCTTGGCTCAGCCAACGCTAAAAATATAGTCAATGCTACTATGGAAGGCTTGAAAGCCTTAAAAACACCGGAGGAAGTTGCCAGAACCCGGGGTAAGGACGTAGAAGACATCCGGGCCTGATCGGGTTGTATATATCCTAGTAATTATAGGAAAACAAAACAAGCTTTACTCATTAAAATAAGGAGGTGTCCCTAAAATATGCACCTGCATGAATTGAAACCATCACCCGGATCGCGCCCTGCAGCAAAAAGAGTGGGGCGGGGTATAGGCTCTGGTTTAGGCAAAACAGCGGGCCGTGGCCAAAAAGGACAAAAGGCGCGCTCTGGCGGAGGTGTCCGGCGTGGCTTTGAAGGCGGGCAGATGCCTTTGTACCAAAGGCTGCCCAAAAGAGGGTTTAAAAACAGGTTCAGGAAGGTTTGGTCCATTGTCAATTTAGATACTTTAAACCGCTTTGAGTCTGGAACCGTGGTAACCCCCGCTTTATTACTGGAATCCGGGATCATCAAATCCTTAAAAGATGGCATTAAGATCCTGGGTAAGGGTAACCTTGAGAAGGAATTAATTGTGCATGCCCACAGTTTTAGCACCCAGGCTAAGGAAAAGATTGAAATAGCCGGGGGACGGACTGAGGTGATTTAAATGTGGGAAGCTTTTGGAAATGCCTGGCGAATAAAAGAGCTACGACAAAGGATCTTGTTTACACTTGCTATGCTTGTAGTTTTCCGGCTCGGCTCCCACGTTCCTGTACCCGGCATTAACCCGCAAGTACTGGCTGACTTTTTCCAGGAAGATACACTTTTTGGATTTTATAACGTTATTGCGGGTGGGGCTCTCAGTAATTTTACTATTTTTGCCATGGGCATTATGCCTTATATTAACGCCTCTATTATTATGCAGCTTTTGACGGTGGTAATACCCAAGTTTAAGGAGTGGAACGAGGAAGGGGTAGAAGGCCGCAAAAGGATGATGCAGATTGTACGTTATGGAACGGTAGGGTTGGCTTTTCTACAGGCTACGGGTATGACACTTACCATTATGAAACCTGCCGTTACAGAACCGGGCTTTCAATCATATGCGGTTATCATCATTTCCCTTACAGCCGGTACTGCTTTTTTAATGTGGCTGGGGGAACTGATCACCGAAAAGGGAATTGGTAACGGTATTTCACTCATCATTTTTGGCGGAATTATCGCCAGGGTCCCCGCTGGTGTTAGCAAGACAATTGAATTATTGTGGCTGGGGGAAATGAGTTTTATTGTTCTTATTCCTTTGATTTTAGTCCTGTTGTTTTTGATTGTGGCCATTCTTGCACTTGAAATTGGCAGGAGGCGCATACCGGTACAGTATGCCAAAAGAGTGGTTGGTCGTCGTGTTTATGGAGGGCAAAGTTCCCATATCCCCCTCAAGATCAACCAGGCTGGCGTGATTCCTGTTATATTTGCTTCGGCTATTTTAATGTTTCCAGCAACTATTGCAGCATTAATTCAACATCCTTTTGCAGCACGGGTAGCCGAAGCCTTAAAGTTTGGCTCAATCCTGAATACAATACTTTACACCCTTTTTATTATCTTTTTTACCTTTTTTTATACAGCTATCCAGTTTGATCCTATGAAGGTAGCAGGGGATATCAAAAAATTTGGTGGTTTTATTCCCGGTTTCAGGCCGGGGCGTCCTACTGCAGAATATCTGAGAAAAATTTCTACCCGCCTTACTTTTGTGGGGGCATTTTCCCTGGCTTTTATTGCTGTATTGCCGATTCTTTTACAAAATATTTCCAGGGTTAATCTTGTTTTTAGCGGGACGGCACTAATAATTGTAGTTGGTGTGGCCCTGGAAACCATGAGGCAGATTGAAAGCCAGATGTTGATGCGTAATTACCAGGGATTTATGAAATAAGGAGCAGTTGATGTGATTACTATTAAATCCTCTACTGAAATAGAGCTTATGCGCCAGGCAGGCCGCATTGTTGCGGAAACACTGGCAATGCTTGGCAATGCCATTAAACCGGGCATTACAACCCTTGAACTTGATACTATGGCCCAGCGCTATATTAGGGAATCTAATGCAGAGCCTGCATTTCTAGGCTACTGTGGCTATCCGGCAAGTATTTGTGCATCGATAAACGAAGAGGTGGTACATGGTATCCCCAGTAACCGTCGTCTAAAAGAGGGGGATATTATCAGCATCGATGTAGGGGCTTTTTATAAAGGTTATTGTGGGGATGCCGCTGTAACCTTTCCAGTAGGAAAAGTATCGCCTCAGGCTGCAAAGCTTTTGGAGGTTACCAGGGGAGCGCTATTCAGGGGCCTTCAGCAGGCAGTTCCCGGGAACCGTCTTTCAGATATTTCCAGTGCCATTCAAACCTATACGGAATCCAAAGGATTTTCGGTTGTGCGGGATTATGTAGGTCACGGTATCGGTACGAAAATGCACGAAGAGCCCCAGGTTCCAAATTTTGGTTTGCCCAGCAGGGGGCCCCTGCTGGAAAAGGGCATGGTGCTGGCTATAGAACCCATGGTTAATGCCGGCAGCTGGGAAGTGGAAACCCTGGAAGATCGCTGGACAGTAGTGACCAAAGATAGAAACCTGTCGGCCCATTTTGAACACACAGTTGCTATCTTGGAGGGGGGCCCGGAAATTTTAACCTCTTTGTAGGGGAGGGTAAATGTGGATTTTGAGTTAGGTCAGTTGGTTAAATCTTTGGCAGGACGGGATAAAGATAAACACTATTTAGTTGTGGGCTTTGCAGAAGACAGAGTGCTGCTTTCAGATGGACGCTGCCGCCCTCTTAACAGGGTCAAGAAAAAAAATAGTAAGCACCTCCAGCCGTATAATTGTGTTGTCCCCGGGATCAAGGAGAGGATTCGGCAAGGTAATTTAACTGATACTATTTTAAGGAATACCCTGAATTCCTTACTATCAGCAGAAAATAGCGGAAAAGAATGTCCTCATTACCTCCGGACCTCTTTATTGCACGGAGGTTAGATGAAAGGAGGTATGCTTAGGATATGTCCAAAAGCAAGGATGTAATCGAGGTTGAGGGTACAGTAACTGAACCCCTGCCTAATGCTATGTTCAGGGTAGAACTAAAAAACGGGGTTAAAATATTGGCCCATGTTTCAGGTAAAATTCGGATGAATTTTATCCGTATACTTCCTGGAGACCGTGTTTTAGTAGAACTTTCACCCTACGATTTAACAAGGGGACGTATAACGTATCGTTATAAATAAATAATTTTAAAGGGGGCTAGGTCCAATGAAGGTGCGCCCATCGGTAAAACCCATGTGTGAAAAATGCAAAGTGATACGCCGTAAGGGCAAAGTAATGGTTATCTGTGAGAATCCCAGGCACAAACAGCGGCAGGGTTAGGAATTTGTGTATAATAATACCATATTAGGGCATTATAAGTACGTTTAGCCCTTTTTGTAAGGAGGTGGATAGGCTATGGCCAGAATTGCAGGTGTAGATTTACCACGTGACAAAAGGGTAGTTATTGCTTTGACCTATATTTACGGGATAGGCCTCAGTAGAGCCAAACAGGCCTTACAATATACGAATATAAATCCGGATACCAAGATACGTGATTTAACTGAGGACGAGGTTGCCAGACTAAGGGAGTACCTTAATAAAAACTATAAGTTGGAAGGTGATCTGCGTCGGGACGTCAGTATGAACGTAAAACGGCTCATGGAAATTGGTTGTTACCGGGGCCTACGTCACCGGCGGGGGTTGCCAGTCAGAGGGCAGTCCACTAAAAATAATGCCAGAACACGCAAAGGCCCTAAAAAAACAGTTGGAGCACGCCGGAAAAAATAAATTATTTCTAAGGGGGGAAAATAGTGGCCAAAAGAAAGACTGCTACTCGGCCGCGTCGCCGGGAGCGTAAAAATATAGAGCATGGGGTTGTGCACATCAAATCAAGTTTTAATAACACCGTTATTACCATTACCGATCTCCAGGGAAACAGCATTGCCTGGGCCAGTGCTGGTACTTTAGGTTTTAAGGGTTCACGTAAATCCACACCATTTGCTGCCCAGTTAGCCGCGGAATCTGCTGCCCGTACGGCTATGGATCACGGCATGACCCAGGTAGAGGTACTTGTCAAGGGGCCCGGTGCCGGGCGGGAGGCAGCGATTCGTTCCCTACAGGCCGCAGGGTTGGAGGTAAATATGATCAAAGATGTCACCCCTATTCCTCATAACGGTTGTCGTCCACCCAAGAGACGGCGGGTCTAAAGTAGAAATAAACTTAGCAGGAGGTGTTGAAAGATATTATGGCGAGATACAAGGGATCGGTTTGCAGGCTATGCCGCCGCGAAGGTACCAAACTATACCTTAAAGGTGACCGTTGTTTCAGTGAAAAGTGTAGCTTTGTCCGCAAAGGTTATCCACCCGGGCAACATGGTAAGGGCAGGATAAAGGTTTCCGAATATGGCCTGCAGCTACGGGAAAAACAAAAAGCACGCCGCATTTACGGTGTACTTGAAAGGCAGTTCAGGCGCTATTTTAAAGAAGCTGACAGGCGCAAAGGGGTAACCGGTGAAACCCTACTGCAGATCTTGGAAATCAGGTTGGACAACATCGTTTATCGCATGGGTTTTGCCCGTTCCCGTACAGAAGCACGTCAGTTAATACTTCATGGTCATTTCATGGTAAATGGGCGCAAGGTTAATATCCCTTCTTATCAGACTCGACCGGGGGATCTGATCTCTGTTCGGGAAAAAAGCAGGACCCTTCCTATTTTTAAGGAAATTGGCGAATGGAGCGCCGTCCAGGGAATTGTAGACTGGTTAGACGTAGATCAGGATAACTGGAGCGGGAAAGTTGTCCGTTTGCCTTCCAGGGAAGAATTGGACGTTCCCATTGCAGAGCATCTTATAGTAGAGCTTTATTCACGTTAAAATAATTCCTCTATGTAAAGGTAGGAGGGAAAAATTAATTGATTGAAATTGAGAAGCCTAGAATTGAATGGGTAGAGGGCGAAAATAATGAGTATGGACGTTTTATAGTAGAACCGCTAGAAAGAGGTTACGGAACCACTCTGGGTAATTCTTTGCGCAGGATACTGCTTTCATCCTTGCCTGGAGCAGCCGT
>JBMNNS010000043.1:0-14081 GCA_050942625.1 Dethiobacteria bacterium | reverse complement strand
TCCTATTACCTCAAGGAAAAAAACCTCCATGATCACCCCTGCCGCTTCGATGTTATAACCCTGTATTTAGAAAAAAACAGCGGCACCCTAAAAGAGCTTAGACTTTACCAAAATGCCTTTTATTGACAAGAGGCAATGACAAGAGGCAAGAAACAAATTCGGGGCAGGGTTCCACCCCTGCCCGTTTCCTATAGCAGTGCCTGTATACCTGGACCTTCACCCTTTTATTCTGACTCCGAGCTCCTAATTCCTGAACGGTTCTTTTTTACACTTTGCGCACACTCTCCACACGAACCCGAAGACTCTCCTATAATATTATCTATGCTAAGTTCTTCTCCAAGTTCGGTATTAACGTTCTTGATGCCCCTTTTACTATAATTGGGTTTTTGTTTTCTGCCCTTGTTATATTTTTTGCCCATATTTATCCCTCCTTTCTATAGTTTTATTTTTTACTTAAAGGGATGCTTCTATCCATCTTGTTTAAGCCCGGGAAAGCAACTAAAGTTTCCCAAACCGTCCTATATTAGTCCAGGCAGCAATACTAATAAATGAAGGGGAAAGGAGGGTATTTTCAAAATGTCTTCACTGCTGCTTGGAATAATTCTATTGCGGCTTTTATCTGGTAGCATGGAAATATTTGCCGCTTTCTTGATGTTCAGGTTTCAAAGCCTGGAAACTGCTTTAAAAATTAACACCATACTGGCATCTCTAGGCCCTTTAGTATTTTTGGGAGCCATGTACCTGGGCCTTACTGGCCTAACCCAGAAGGTGCCTTACAGTAAAATGATCTTTATCTACCTTGGCGTAGGCTTGATTTTTTGGGGCTTACGTTTATAATAGGAAAAATCTTTTTAAAGCTTTAATAATTCACTTTTTCACTTTGTTATGGTAAGATATAGGTACTACGTAAGATATAGGTACTTCCTTTAAAGGGGATGTTTAAACTGTACGAAATGAAGGTTAAAACTGTAACTGTAGACCAAAGTGGCAGTTTTCTGGTATTGTTAACTGATAAACAGGAAACCAAGGTATTGCCTATTTCCATTGGGCCCTTTGAAGCACAGGCCATTGCTCTGGTGTTAAGTGGGGAAACACCCCCTCGCCCCCTGACCCACGATCTGCTGAAATCCATGTGTGAAAACTTGGGGGGAAAAATCCAAAAAATAATCATTACCGATATCAGGGACAGCACTTACTATGCGGAAATTTATTTACAACACGATGGACAGGTTACTGTCGTGGATTCAAGACCCAGTGATGCTATAGCACTGGCCCTGAGGTTTGGTGCCTCCATCTTCATGACTCCCAGGCTGGTTGAGTTTACCTACGATTACAAGGATATAATGCCGGGTGACCAGGGAAGTGAAAAGTTACACTAAGAAACGCCCGTTCCTTACTTCAGCAATTATTCCTCATCTTTTTTTTATCTGCTCTTTTTTTTTAATTTTCCCCGGGAAACTTGATAATATTTCAAATTAAATAGGATTATCTTTTACGATCAGGGAAAGCTAAAATAGTATTTTTACTTTATCGTAAAGGAAGATTTTTTAATGCCGGTTAAATCTGTGGAGCAAAGCAGTCAGCAATCGGGATCCGTCATAGAAGAAAGGCGGGCTTTTATGTACGGTAACGAAGTGGTAGTCTGGGCAGCCCTTGCTGCCGGTGCAAAATATTTATTTGGCTATCCTATTACCCCCCAAAATGAAATCATGCATTACTGGGCCCGCCTGGCACCAGACTATGGAGGCGGCTTTTTGCAGACCGAGGACGAACTTTCAGCCGGATTTGCTACCCTGGGTGGGATTATGGCCGGTGTTCGTTCTTTTTCAGCTACCGCCGGACCTGGAACAGTGCTTTTCCAGGAGCCTCTTTCCATGGCCGAAATGATGCGCTTGCCTATGGTGTTGATCGTGCAGCAAAGGGGAGGCCCTTCAACAGCAACGGTGATCTATTCTCAGCAGGAAGTTTTTTTATCCGTTTTCGGGGGTAATGGCGAGGGGCTCAGAGTTGTATATTCTCCAGGTAGCCACCAGGAAATGTATGATTATACTATCAAGGCTTTTTTAACGGCCTGGAAATATCGTTTCCCCACCCTGGTATTGGGAGATGGCTACCAGGCACAGATGAGGGAGCCTGTGGAGCTTTATGATCCCAACTCCAGGGGAATTGAGCCGGTCCCTTCCCCTTCTTTTGTTGTTAGCGGTGGCGTTCCCGGGTTGGATCGGGAACCGGCCCACTGGCGTAACGCTTTTTCCATTGAGGAGGAACTTTACGATGCACTAATGCCCATTATTGCAGAATTCCAGAGTATAGCCCCCGATTTGGCAGAAAGCGAGCAAGCCCACCTTGATGGGGCAGAACTGGTGCTTATTGGCCATGGAATCGTAGGAAGAACTGTGAAGGCCGCTGCCTGTAACCTGAGGGAAAGAGGTTACAGGGTTGGATACTTCCGCCCCCTGACTTTGCGGCCCTTCCCGGAAGAGGAACTAAAAAGGATCTTAAGGGATTGCCCGCAGGCCCTGATAGCAGAATCAGCCCAGGGCCAGCTTGCTAAACTAATTCGGATAGCTATAGGTGGAGATCTGGAGCAAAAGGTAAAAATGTACCCCTATTTTCGGCCTGGCCTTGGTATCACGGCGGAAGAAATAACCGGCGAAGCAATAGCAATTTTAGAAGGCAGGCAGGGGGCAGAAATCCAGGAGTATATGCTTTAAATAAATGAAGGGTTGATGATAATGCCTGAACTAGCTATGCCGCTTTCATGGCGCAAGGAGACAAAACCACATAAATTTTGTCCTGGCTGTGGCCATGGGTTAGTGCTAAAGGCCCTGGGTATGGCCATAGATCGGCTTGGGATTGCAGAAAAGGTTTTGTTTGGTTGTGATATAGGTTGTTCCCTGCTGGCGTGGGATTTCTTTAACCTGGACACTGTTCAGACTCATCATGGCAGGACGGTGCCCTTTATCGTTGGAGCAAAAAGGGCCCGCCCTGATATAGTCGGGATCGCCTATATGGGTGATGGGGGAGGTTATGCAATTGGTGTCCAGCATTTGGTTAATGCCGTTATGCGTAACGAAAGAATTTTAGTTATTGTGGTCAATAATACCACCTATGCTATGACCGGGGGCCAGATGGCCCCAACCAGCCTCATCGGTCAGAAAACAGAAACATCCCCCACTGGAAGAGCACCAGAACAAGAAGGATATCCACTAAGGGGTCCCGAAATGGTTGCCTCCTTTGCCCCGGAAGGTTCCTTTGTGGCCCGTGGTTCAGTTTCCCATGTTCAGCGCTTGGCCCGTTATTTTGAAAAAGGACTACAAAACCAGCTTGAAGACCGGGGTATCTCCGTGATAGAAGCCCTTTCCACCTGCCCCACCAACTGGCGAACAAACGCCGAGGATACGTGGAAATATTTGGAGAAGGAAATGACGGATTATTACCCTGTAGGAGTACAAAAAACGCACTAGAAGCAAGAAACATACAAATACATAGGAAAGGAGGTATTGTAAATTGTGAAAAGTAACAAGCGCATCGTCATGGGTGGAGAAGGGGGGCAAGGGGTGCAGGCAGTAGCCGACATCATGGCCCTGGCAGCCTATGAAGAGGGCAAAGAGGCCCTTTATATACCCAACTTTGGCATTGAACAAAGAGGCGGGGTTTCCTTAGCATTTGTGCAGATAGGGCCGGAACCAATTGGTTCTCCCAAGTTTAAAGAGGCAGATCTTCTCATAGCTTTAAGTGGCCGGGCCCTGGAGCGTATGCTAAGTTTTTTAAACAAAGATTGTGTTATTTTATACGACAGCTCCCTGTTGGCACCCCCGGAGGTTTCCGATGAAGTTGTCGGCCGGCAAGCCTACAACACAATCGCCCCCGAAGCATTTGCAGAAAGGGGCCAAACGGCCAGGAAACAGGAATTTCCGGAAATCAAACAACCTTTTCAGGCCCTCTATGGATTGCCCGCAGGCGAAATAGCCCGCCAAAAAATTCACCCCAGGGTTGCCAATATGATCATTTTAGGTGCGGCTACACGGCTAACAGGGATCGTCGAACCAGATAGCGTGAAAAAAGCCTTACAGGAACGGCTGGCCAATAAAATAAAACGGGATCCGAACTTGTTATCCCTAAATATAAAGGCTTTTGAACTGGGGTGGGAATCCACGGAATTTACCCTAAAAAGCCCGGTTGCTGCTGGTACAACGCAAAAGAGGTGATAATTTGGCCATAGTTTTCTCAAAAAATAAATGGGTGGGCCCTAAAGGAATTTTTATTGTTTCTCCCGATCTTTGTAAGGGATGTGGTCTATGCATTGAAAAATGCCCTTCCCAGGTTATAGACTGGTTCCAGGAAACGGGGGTTTATGGCACCCCTATTGTGGAGGCAAAACGCATTGAACGCTGTACTGCCTGCAGCATCTGTGCCCTTGTCTGCCCGGATGCTGCTATTGATATAGAAAAAGTTTCCAAAGATCCGGCCGACCGGGACTAACATGATCGAAAAGCCTTAAATTTCCCCTGGGGTTTTGGTGTAACCAAAAAAAGTAAATTACATATCATAAGGTATCAAGCAAATGCTAGGTTTAAGTCTTGCAGGGCAGTTCAAAAAATTATAACCGTGAGGGAGGGTTGTATGACCGATTTAGAATTAATTGGCGGAGTTTCAGCTGTACTGGTTATATCCGGCCTGGTTGGGATCGGCAAAAAGTTGGGCCTTCCGGAGAAATATGTCCCAATTTTAGCGATTGTTCTTGGTCTTTTAGCTTCTTTTACTTATTTATTTTACAGGCAGCAATGCTGGTATGAGGCCTTGATTATGGGTTTGTTCCTTGGACTTAGCTCCCTGGGCCTTAATACAGGTACCCGGGAAACAGTGCAAGCCTTTCGTTTTAATAATTTTAATAAAAAGGACTGTTGAAAAGACAGGGGAAGACATTTCACGCTTCTCCTGTCCTTTTTTTATTTTCCTATAACCGTGACCACAATCTCCCGGTTTCGCGGGCCATCAAATTCACATAAAAAAATATTTTGCCAGGTTGAAAGGCCAATCTCCCCATTAATGATTGGAATTGTTTCGCTGGGACTAATTAACCCTGACTTTAAATGTGCATCCCCGTTTCCATCTTGTTGATCATGTTTCCATACCCCCCGTGGGATAATCTGCCTTAGGAAGTCTACTACATCTGTTTGCACACTCTCATCCCAGTTTTCCTGGATCATTATTGCTGCAGTGGCACCACGGACATAAACATTTACTATCCCAGTATCAACAGTTGTTTCCCTTACAAAATTTTGGATAGAAGCGGTGATATCGTAAAGTGCCTCCCGGCTGGAGGTTTTGACCCTGATAATTTTTTGCATGGCTACCTTCCTTTCTTTAAGCTGCTATCCTGGCCTAAGGGCTTTATTCACCAATTTTATTTTGTTAGCCCTGTTGCTTCCATATCCCCGCTATTCTCCAGATCCTCCAGAGCCTTGGCCGCCTTTTCCCAGGCTTCAAGCAGTGTTTTTACCCGTTCCCTGGCAGTATTTAATTCCTCTATTATTTCCCGGGCCTTCTCAAATTCATTATAAATAGCTGGATCGGCAAGTCTCTTTTCAAGCTGTGATACCATGTTTTCGGCCTCATGGACCTGTAATTCGACTTCGTCCACCTTTTTCCTTGCCAGGCGCTTTTCTCTTTCCAAAGCCAGCAGGCGCTGGCGCTCCTTTTTTGCTTTTTCCCGTTCTTCCTGTCGCCTGATTTTGGCCAGCTCCTGGGGGGATGCCGGCTGGTTTTCCTTCTCCTGCTGTAGCAAGGCTTTGCGTTCCAGGTATTCCAAATAATTTCCCCGGAAAAGGGTAGCCCGGCCACCTCGGAGTTCCAGAATACTGGAGGCTGTTTTACTTAAAAAGTAACGATCATGGGAAACTAAAAGCAGGGTTCCGGGGTAATTAACAAGGGTAGCCTCTAATTTCTCCATGCTGGCAATGTCCAGATGGTTCGTAGGCTCATCGAGGATTAAAAAGTTGCTTTCCTTCAGGGCAGTTTGGGCCAAAGCCAAGCGTCTTTTTTCTCCGCCGCTTAAATCCTGAACCTTTTTAAATACCTCCTCGCCCTGAAAAAGGTAACCCCCTAAATAATTCCTGGCCTCTTTTTCGTTCATTCCAGAAGCCCCCATGATGATTTCCAGGGGAGTGGAATCAGGGGCAAGTGTTTTTTGCTCCTGGTCAAAATAGGCTATCCGCACATTTGCCCCTATCCGGACCGAGCCCTCGGTGCAGGACTCGTTCCCGGTAATAATGCGCAACAGGGTGCTTTTGCCTGCTCCATTTGGACCAACAATTGCTACACGATCCCCCCACCTGAGTTCAGCAGTAACACCCCTGAATATCTTTTTAGCCCCAAAGGACTTTCCGACATTGTCGAGCGAGACCACGATCTTCCCGCTTCTCCCGGCAAAACCAAACCCTAAATTCATGCTTTTCTGCCTGGCAGGTTTGCTAAGCCTTTGTAGTTTTTCCAAACTTTTTTCATGGCTATGGGCCTGGCGTTTTGTTTCAGCTTTGGCATTTTGAATGAAGCTCTTTTCTTTGCTAATGAGCCTTTGTTGTTTGTAATATTCTTTTAGTTCTGTTTCCTGCTCCAACTGTCTTTGTCGGGAAAAAGCTGAGTAGTTACCCTTGTATTTTTTAACCTGCTTATTATCAAGTAAAAAAATGTTTTCCACAACACGGTCCAGAAAAAACCTGTCGTGGGAAACGACTAAGAGGGAACCACGCCAGGCAGTCAAATATTTTTCCAGCCATTCTATGGCATCGGAATCCAGGCTATTAGTCGGTTCATCTAAAAGCAGCAGATCATGCTCCTGTAAAAGTAGTGCTGCAAGCTGCACCCTTGTTTTTTCCCCACCGCTAAAGTCCTCCACCCGGCGGGAAAAATCCCCTTCCCTGAAGCCCAGTCCCGAAGCCACATCCCGGAGACGGTGTTCCAGGGCATAGCCACCACGCTGTTCAAAAAGGGAACACAAACGCCCATAACGGTGCATCAGTTCCCCAAGGGTTTTTGGGTTTTCCTTTGCCTCTGTCGAGGCCATTTCCTGTTCAAGAAAACTAATTTTTTGTTTAAGATCTGCAAGATCCCCAACAGCCAATTCCAGGTATTGCTGCAGGGTAGCTCCAAAAATGTATTCCGGTTGCTGGCTAAGGTAGCCAATTGACAACCCCCTTGATCTAAATACCTTGCCCCCATCATACTCTTCTTTTCCCCTGATGATCTTTAAAATGGTAGTTTTGCCTGTCCCATTAGCCCCCACCAAACCGGCCTTTTCGCCCGGTTCAAGCTGCATGGAAACAGAGGACAACACCTCATTTTCACCAAAAAATTTAGTAACATTATGCAAGCTAAATAAACTCATCATTGCCTCCGGAAGGGGGATACAATAAGCCTCCCCCTGTTCAGTACAGTTCAATTCTAGCATAACAGGGGACAAGAAACAAGAAGCAAAGGTTCTTTACTTCGCCCAGCGGAAAAAGCAACGGCCACCTGTCAATAAATGGACAACATTAGTTTTCCCATCTAAAAAGGATATTCCCCTCCTTTTCAAGAATTACTTATTTATACAATTTATACAATCACAAAAAAGGAGTGGAGAAGATGTTGGACTACCTTTTTAAAAAAAGGTTGCTCAAGGGTATTGTTTTTTTAATGGTCATTTTAATGCTCCTACCCCTGATAGGCTGCAATAATGAAGCCGCCGTTTTAAAGGAAATGTACATGAAAAGCAGGGGGATAGAATCAAGCAGGGTCCTCAGTACCCTCACAGTGGTGAACAAAGTTCCCAGGGAACAGTTGAACCAGGAGGCCCAGGCGGTTTTTTCCTTGCTGGAGAAGGGGATAACCATGGAAATAGCCATGGCAGATCAAGCCTCCATGAATATGACCATTGCACCGCGGGACAAAAACATTTTAAGGCAGTTGGGGGTATGGCCCTACGCCCAGGAACCTTCCCTGGACTTTTTTGTCGACCAGGGGAAAATGGGGATGAAAACTTCGGCTGATCAGCGTTATCTTGTCATCGATCCTGCAGAGGCAACGAATTTAATGGACCCAGACTCGAATATTGATTTTTCAGCCCTGTATCAACAGATCTACAACGAACGGTTAGATTCTGCCTGGGAATTTTTGAAATCCTTTGTTCAAGATTTTGACTTTACCCTCTCCAGGGTGGAGCAACTCGGCGAAGTAAAGCTGGAACTCCCTGACGGTACCATTGACACCCGTGGGCTCAGGATAGAATTGGACTTTGAAGAGACCCTGGCCTTGATTACTTATACCCTGGAATACCTAACCAGGAACGAAGCTTTTAAGGATTATATTATGGATTCTATGCGCAGGCCAATAGAGCAGATGATCGCCTCCGGGACAATTCCCCCTGAGGAAATTCCCTCTGAAGAAGAAATGAAACAGTTAATAGAAATGCCCTACCAGGAATTTCAAAAAATGCTTGTTCAGGCAGTTGAATACCTGAAAACAGTTTCCCCGGCCAAGTTAAAAGAACAGTATGGGCTTGATATTTCCGCTACTGTAGAATATTACCTGGACAGTGATAACTTTATCAGGAAGACCGTCGACACCTACAACATAAAGGCCGAACACGAAAAGTTAAAGCCCTTTTTAGGTACCCCGCTCCTGGATCTCACCGTCCATTCTGAGCAAATTACCTGGGATCTCAACAAGCCGGTCAAAGTTGTCTTCCCCCCGGAAGAAGAACAAATTTCTTTCTTTGCCCTCCTAACGGATCCTGCCTTACAGGAAGTGCAGCCCGGGGATGGCCCCCTTTCCCTTTTAATCAACCTGTTCCAATCCTTCGGGGATTTAACGGAAAGTGGCACTTCCCTCATACTTGACCTGGGAAGAAACCTCAGTTTCCTAAATGGCCAGGAGATCAAATTGGAACCTTCCCCTTATTACGAAGGGGAAACCCTGATGGTCCCCTTTCGGGCCCTGGCAGAATTGGCAGGCGGGAAAGTCAACTGGTTCCCCGAAACAAAAAAGGTGCAATACCAGGGCGAGCAGATAGAAATAGAATTCTTCCCGAACAGCAACCAGGCCCTCGTCAATGGAGAAACAGTGGAGTTAGCAAAGGAGATCGTCATTAAAGCCGACCGGGTGATGGTCCCCGTTGAATTGTTCAACCGACTAACCAAACACCCTATCGTTCACCATGAAAGGCAGATAGCAGTATTTAACTTTTAAGCAAGAAGCAGGAAAAACAGTGTGCCACGGGGGCTGTTCCATAACACACTTCTCCCCGTGGCACATTTATTGTCATCCTTAATGTACTCTTAGCCTCCAGCGCTGGAAGGCATGGTCGGCCGTGGCACATTTATTGTCATCCTGAACGACACTGCCGTTATTGTCATCCTGAACGACACTGTTGCAATGCCATCCTGAACGACACTGCCGTTATTGTCATCCTGAGCGATAGCGAAGGATCTTAGTTTTAAGCAGCTTAATAAATTCTTCATTCACTTCGTTCATTCAGAATGACAGGGTTCGGAACCTTTTCAGTGATCTCGAACGGTTCCGGTGACGCTGGAACCGCCGTCCCCACGGCACACTTGCTTTACTCATTCCTCATAGCCACAATAGGGCTGAGTTTGATAGCCCTGTTAGCGGGGTAAAGCCCGGAACCAAGGCCGATCAAGATGGCGAACCCAATCGCAAAGGCTGCCAGCCAGACAGGTATGACCGAAATCTCCGGAGGGGGCCCTCCTTCCATCATACCGGCCTGCATATATCCAGCCGTGATTTTATTAATAATGCCGGAAGCAAGGTAGCTGAAGGCCAGGCCGAATATTCCCCCGATTAGGCCAATCAGGGAAGCTTCCGTCAAAAAAAGAGCCCTGATATCGGCAAAGGAAGCGCCGATAACCTTGATAATGCCAATTTCCCGGGTACGTTCATAAATGGACATGATCATGGTATTGGTGATCCCCAGTGCAGCAACAAAAAGGGTTATTCCTCCGATGCCGCCAAGGATGGCTTGAATCGTCCTGGAGGTTTTTTCTATGTCTTCTAAGGAGTCGGCCATGGAATAGGCATTAAAACCTCTTTCCCGCAGCTCCTTGGAAACCTCTTTCGTTTTGGCTACATCGCTGGCGCGCACCAGGATAAAATTATAGTCGTTACGGGTATCTCCGGACCTCCTGTTACCTCTTTCCACTTTTACCAACGGCTCCATAAAAGCTGCCTCCCCGGAGGAGCCGGTATCACCACCCCTGGCAGGCTGCAGCATAAATTCATGGATTCGTTTAACATCCTCCAGGGAACCGTAAACCTGCCAGGCACGATCCATGCTTTTTTCGTCCAGAACCCCTACAACCGTGAAATTATAATTCTTTTTTTTCTCCGGGTTATACTGGTTAAAAATTGAAACGGAGATCCTCTGGTTGAGTAGTTCGGCAGGATCCTGCTGCGGGGGAGGCCCCTGTTGATAATCATGTTGGGCACGTTCATCCCAAAACTGGTTAATGACCTGTGAACCGGCCACGATGGTAAAGCGCTCCTCCTTGGTGGGCAGTCGCCCATCGCTCACTGTAAACTCCAATTCTTCCAGGGCATCGAGGTCCATCCCGACAATATTGAGCCAGCCCCTTTTACGCCCCAGGCGGGCCTCCCCATTGACTTCATAGGCCGGGGAAACGGCCACAACCCCCGGGATCCCTTTCAGCTCGTTTACCGTTTCATCGTTGAGCCTGTGTTCTTCCCCGATGGGATTTCTCTCATGGTCATATTGCCTTCCGGGGTAGATATTAATAATGTTCAAGCTGCCCCACCGTGCCATATCTCTTTCCAGGGTTTGCTTGAGGCCAATGCCCAGGGAAAGCATGACCACGATGGAGGCGGTCCCGATGAGCACTCCCAGGCAAGTAAGTATTGTCCGGGCCTTGCGTCGCCAGAGGTTTTTATTTGCCATGATAATGAGATCGCGTTTACGCATCGAGAAACTCCTCGTTATTCTTTTTGATTTTTCTTCTCCAGAAATAGATCCCCACTGCCAGGGCCAGGACAGCCGGTATGGCTACGAAAAGCAGGATTCTTTTATTCCCGGAGAGAGGGCCGTCAGGCATCCCCGGTTTGTTCCCCCTGGGAAATTCATCTGGGAAGGGTTCCATCTCTCCCATGGGTTGGACCTCTATCTCAAAAGGTTCTTCCACCCGGACTTCCCTATTATTATTGTCCAAATAGGAAAAAACAAGTTTTCCGGCCAGGAGCCCCTCATCCTCAGGGTTAATTATCCCCTGGTAGTAATCGCTGGCCCCAATTTCCAGGTTGCCAACATAATAGGAAGCCTGTTCCTTATGAAAATCCCCCTCCAACATGACCATAAAATTGTTAAGCACGGCTTTCCCCACATTAACGAACTCTGCTCCCACAAAAACAGGCTGGCCTACATTGGCTACGGGGGGAAGTTCCAAATCCAGCACCTGCAGTTTGCATTCCTGGGTTACAGGAATGTTGACCAGCTCCTCCACCGTATAGGGCTTGGCATCCCCGTCTTCATATTCGATGGTAACGGGAACGATATAGGTTTTAGCCACGGCATTGGGATCCACAAGAAAATCTATACTTTTTTCCAGGGTTGTCCGGCCGGGAATATGCTCAATAAAGAAACTGTTGCTGCTGTTTACCGGCGAAAATATGGTGCCCCCCGTGTTTCCTTCCACCTCGATAACCTTAAACGAAACTTTGGTGTTATAAACAGGCAGGGCATGGGTGTTTTCAATAAAGAGGGAAAGGGTCACAACATTTCCCGCAAGGATCTTTTCATCCGAAAGGGTATATTTGCTGATCAACACCCGCGGGGTCCCAGCTTCAGTCGAACCACTGGCAGTAGAGGGTATACCCAGTGTTTCTTCAGAAGTATAGCTGTTCCCGAGGTGATCCTTATAATCAATTTTGAGATTAAGAGGATAATAATTCTTATCTTGCTCTGGGTTAATACCCAGTAAACATTCAATAGTAGCCTCCCCTGCACCCTTTATCTGGGGCAGGTACCTGAGGTTAGAACCCTGGACAACAAAAAGGTTATTTCCCCCTTCCAGGGTCACATAAATATTTTCTGCCTGCTCCTGACCCAAGTTTTCCAGGGTTAAACTAAGAGGGGCTGCTTCATCGCCTGCTTTTTCGTTGTAGGAAAAGGATTTTACCTTCAACTGTGGCCTGGTTTTCTTCCCGTCAATGTTTAAAGGAAGGTTAACGGTAATGCTTTGTTCCCCCTGATCCTTATTTTTTCCATATTGGTAGGAAAAGTCCAGTTTAATGCTATTATCTTTACGATCCTCTTTATTTTTTAGTTTAAAAACGAGGGTACTGGCGGTACCCTTTTTCAGGAGCGGCAAATACTTGCGATTTGTAAGGTCTACTATTTCAAAATTGTTCAGGGCATCGGCTTCAATATTTATTTCGCTGGCTTCGGTGTTGCTAATATTTTCTAAAGTAATGGTGGCCTCAAAAAAACCCTCTGGGCCCGGGGCCGGGGGATCCAGGGTAATATTTGTGATAGAAAAATTGGGCGGTGTGGTATCGGATTCTACTTCTGGGAGGGGAAGGGAAACAGCGATTTGCTGCGATCCTGCTCCCCCTTCATAATCAAAGCTGAAACTCAGGCTTACCTCGTTCCCTTTTCGTTCCTTTAAAGCTTTCAGGTTAAAATAAACGCTATTAGAGGAATTAGGGGTAAAACTGTGGGCAAATTTCCGGTTAGTAAGTTCCAAATTCTCAAAATTGGAAAGCCCGTTAAATTCAATAACGACATTGGTAGCTTCTACGTTGCCATGGTTCCTAATGGTGAAATAAGCTTCAAACTCTTCATTTTGCTCCGGCTCCTTCGGATCCAGACGCACGGCAATAACATCCAGCAGCGGCGGTTTAATCCTGGGGGATAGTGGTTCCTCTGCAAATGATACCGTGTAGAAGGAAAAATAAAACAGGGTTAAAAAAAATAAAAATAAGGTCAGCAACTTTTTCACAGGTTCTACTCCTTTCAATCCGTATTTGTAGTAATCATGCCATCGACCATATGTACAATCCGATCCCCGTAACTGGCAACTTTAGTATCGTGGGTAACCATGAGCATTGTTTGGCCATTTTCCCTGACGGTCGTCGTTAGCAGCTTCAATATTTCTTTTGTTGTCCTGGAGTCCAGGTTACCGGTAGGCTCATCAGCAAAAATAATTTTGGGATTGTTGATCAGGGCCCTGGCAATGGAAACACGTTGTCGCTGGCCACCGCTTAGCTCCCCGGGTTTATGCCGGAGCCTGTCCCCCAAACCCATCTGTGTGAGCAGCTCACGCCCTTTTTGTTCCCTTTCCCTGGTTGGCACACCCTCAAAGACCAGGGGCAAAACGGCATTTTCCAGGGCTGTAAGCGAAGGAAGCAGGTTATAAAGCTGAAAAACAAAACCTATGTATTTACGACGAAAGGCGGCCATCCTCTTTTCACTGATTTTATTAAGATTATGGTTCCCAATGATGATCTTGCCCCTGGTTGGGCGCTCCAGCCCCGCCACCAAATTTAAAAAGGTCGTTTTCCCACTCCCTGAAGTCCCCAGGATACAAAGAATTTCCCCAGGGTAAATGTCCAGGCTGATACCGTTCAAAACCGAAACAACCTGGCTGCCCAGGCGGTACTTTTTAATAACGTTTTCCGTCCTGATAATTGGTTCCATAGCAAAACCTACCCCATGATATTATCCAATTGTTGTTACCCAAAACTAACATGGAAAGGGCTTCCATGTCAATAATCCATAAAACTTCCTTTATTTAGACGGACAAAAAGACATCAGGTTCCCATAAGGCTCCCGTATAAAAAAAATTATCCCCTGGGGATCTTTTATCCCCAGGGGAACGACGCGTTTTAATGTCACCGCAGCATCTTTATCATCCTAGCGACAGCAATTTATAGTCATCCTGAGCAGCACGTTTTAATGTCATTCTGAACTACAACATTTTGTCATCCTGAACCGCAGCATTTTGTCATTCTGAGCAGCGCGTTTTAATGTCATCCTGAGCGAAGCGAAGGATCTTAGCATAAAGCTATTT
>JBMNNS010000042.1:0-14096 GCA_050942625.1 Dethiobacteria bacterium | reverse complement strand
CGTTTAATCGCTGTTGAAGAAGGTAGAGATATCAAGGTAAATATCTGGGGTAAAATTAAAACCGTAGCCCAAATTATCATGGTAATTGTTCTTATTATTGAGCTGGCAGTAAAATCCGGCCCTTCTCCTCCAGCGAGCTGGTTTCAATCGCTAGTTTATATATATCCTGAATGTAAAGTAAAACAATAAAATATACCGGAAATACAATACTTTGACAGCCTTACTTTACATTATCATTCACTTTCCATTACCCTTTTCCCAGCCAGCCTGGACGTTACAAAACCTGTAGTTAAATCCGTAGTACAAGGATAATTTGATTAGTGCCTCGGTGGGTTCTTTCTCCGAAGGCCCTACAAATTTTTTGACCACAACCCTGGTATTGTCATAAACCATTAAGTGGTATACTCCTTTAATCTGCTCAAAAAACGAGGCGTGGGATTCTAAAAAGCTTTCTGTTTTTTGGTTGTAAAAGAGCCTGGCATACCGGTAATTGCCCTTAGCGCTGGTAAACACAGCGAGCTGCAGAGTAACATCCCGACCATCTATGGTTAATCACATAAACGCTATCAGGCAAATTGAGTTGGCTTAAAAAAAAAGCGGACTTCCAGTAGATTATACAAACTAAAACCTTCGTTTGACTGTATTAGCTTAGGTGACAGGGGACGGTTCTCTGTCACCTTGGTCCCCTATCACCTTGTCACCTGATTATTTTTAAGGTTATTTTAGCTTTTTTTTGCTTCTATGGCTGTATGAATGCAACCTTTTATTCTGTCAAATTCTAAATCACCACAAAGTAGGATGACAATGCTATCTTCAACTGTTAAGCAGCAGCCACACTCCCTATCTCTTCCTTTATCCCATTTTTCTTCGTACATTTAATTTCCTCCTCTCTTAATAGAAAAGCCTAGATTTCGTTTTCTCAGTTAAACTAGTATTTTTTTGAACAATTTAAGGCACTCACATAGCAGTGGCTACCTTAAATTAAGAAATCCAAGGATTTAAATAACACTACTCCAATACGTTTTTTCCGATAATTATGCTTTATCTTTTGTTTCTAATCTTCCAATGCTGCTCCAATGGTATCCTTTAATCTATCAATTTCAAAATCACCGCAAATTATAACAACAATGCTATCTTCAACCTTTATGCGGCAGCCACACTCCCTATCTCTTCCTTTATCCCATCTTTCTTCGTACATTAAACTCCCTCCTCCCCTAATAGTTTCCACAAAACCTTGGGTACTCAATATACTATGCTGCATCTATCTAAATTGTTAATAAAATAACCAATCGTTCCTTGAAAAATAAGGGTAAATTGCTGATCAAGTAGTCGATAAACTTGCGTATTTCCAGCTTCGCCAGTTGAATTGTTCTTAGGGTGACAGAGAACCGTCCAAGACCACTGAAAAAGCCCCGAATTGTGTCATTCTGAATGAACGAAGTGAACGAAGAATCTATTAAGTAGCTTAAAGTTAAGATCCTTCGCTATCGCTCAGGATGACAATACAGGTTCATAATTCAGGATGACAATACAGGTTCCAATACAGATTCATAATTCAGGATGACAATACAGGTTCCAATACAGGTTCACAATGCGGCAGTTTTTTTCAGCAGTCTCGTCCCCTGTCACCTATAGTGCTGTACCAGGAGGGGTTCTTTGGTATATAATTTGCGGGGGATATGGGCCGAGTGGAGGATTTTGCGGGCCAGAGGGCTGCCGGGGTGCTCAAGGTAGTCGTTATAAAGTTTTAGAATCATGGGGTTTTCGTGGGCTTTGCGGTACTGTTTTTGCCGGTCGAGTTCATACAACCCCCTGGCCCGTTTGGCCCGGTGGCTGATCTGTTCATTCCAATCGTTTGTTTCAATGTAGATGGGCTGCCCGCCGCCGCCTACACAGCCTCCGGGGCAAGCCATTACCTCAATAAAATGATATTCTTTTTTGCCCTCCAGCATCCTGTCAATCAAGCGGCGGGCAGCCCCAGTGCCCCGGGCCACCGCCACTTTTAATTCATAGTCCCCGGCATGCACTGTAGCTTCCTTGTATTCCTGTGAGCGCACTTCCTCAAACTCCAACTGCCCCAGGGGCTCCCCGCTGAGCCATTCATACACGGTCCGCAGCGTCGCCTCCATCACCCCGCCCGTTGAGCCAAAAATAATCCCTGCGCCGCTGGCGGAGCCCAGGGGGGAATCAAATTCTTCCTGGGGCATTTTTTTTAAGTCCAAACCTGCCTGGAACAACATCTGTATAAATTCCCTGGTGGTTAGTTCTACATCCACGTCCTGAAAGCCGCTGGCTTTCATTTCAGGTCTTAAAAGTTCATATTTTTTGGAAACACAGGGCATGATGGAGACAACAAAAATATTATCAGGATCAAGGCCCACCAGTTGTGCATAGTATGTTTTAGACAGCGCACCAAAAATTTGCTGAGGGGATTTAACGGCAGAAAGGTTTTCAACCAACTGTGGATAAAACTTTTCGCAAAAGAGGACCCAGCTGGGACAGCAGGAGGTGAAATGGGGAAACGGGCCCCCTTTTTTTAAACGTGCCAATAGTTCGGTCGCTTCTTCCATAACACAAATATCGGCTGCAAAACAGTCGTCGAAGACGCGATCAAAGCCCAGACGCCGCAGGGCGGCCACCATCTGCCCCTCCACCGGCGTCCCTACAGGAAACCCGAATTCTTCGGAAATTGAACTCCGGACAGAGGGTGCCGTCTGGACAATCACATGCAGTTTTGGGTTGGCCAGCGCCTCCCAAACCTGGGTGGTCGAATCCTTTTCCCGCAAGGCTGAGGTTGGGCAGACTGTAATACACTGGCCGCAATAAATACATGGCGTCTCCAGTAATGAACCGTTGTAGGCCGGACCAACAATGGACCCAAAAGAGCGTTCTACCATCCTGTATATAAAGGCCGTAATATAATTTTCACAGACCGAAATACAGCGGCGACAGCGTATACATTTATCAGGTTCCCGCACCACGGAAGGAGAAAGATCGTCCACCAGGAAATGATTCCGCTCACCTTCCAGATGTAGATCCCTGATGCCATAACGCTTGGCTAGGCGCTGCAGTTCACAGTTGAGGTTGCGTTCACAGGTCAGGCATTCAAAGGGATGGTCGGAAAGAAAAAGTTCCAGGATCTGTTTGCGTGCCGCCAGCACCTCGGGGGTGTTGGTGTAAACCACCATTCCCTCCTCAGCAGGTAACACGCAGGAGGCATCAAGGGTAGGCCTGCCTTCCACCTGCACCAGGCAAACGCGGCAGGCTGCGGGAGCATTAAGGTCTTTTAGATAGCAGAGCGTGGGGATATCAATCCCCAGTTGGCGTGCTGCCTCCAGCACGGAAGTGCCCTCTTCAACCGTTACCGGCTGCTGATCGATGGTCAAGGAAATCATGCTTTTGTGACCTCCTTTTGTTTCCGGCCACTTTTGATGGCTTCAAAAGGGCATTCCTCTGCACAACGGGCACAATCAACACATTTAGCGAGATCTATCCGGTAAATTTTATCTGTTTTTGTAATGGCCCCTGCCGGGCATAACCGTGCACAAAGGCCGCAGGCACGACAAATCTTTTCCTCTATGAAAAGGCGGTTTAGTTGCGGGCAGACCCCTGACGGGCAACGTTTCTCCTTAACATGTGCAAGGTATTCTCCATAAAAATGGTTTAAACTACTTAGCACAGGGTTGGGTGCAGTTCTGCCCAGGCCGCAAAGGGAAGTGTTTTTAAGCAAAATGGCCAAATTTTCCAGGCCTTTCAAATCCTGCTCCTCAGCCTGCCCGGAAACAATCTTTTCCAGGATTTCCAGCATCCTTTTGGTACCAATGCGGCAGGCGGTGCACTTGCCGCAGGATTCCTGGCGGTTAAAGTCGCTAAAATGGCGGGCAACGTCAACCATACAGCTATCTTCATCCATGACAATTAATGCCCCGGAGCCCAGCATGCACCCAACATCTGTAAAGGCATCATAATCCAGGGGCAGATCCAGGTGCTCGGTTGTCAGGAAGCCCCCGGAAGGCCCGCCTGTGAGTGCAGCTTTAAACTGTTTATTATCTGGTATGCCCCCGCCAATATCAAAAATGACTGCACGCAAAGTAGTCCCCATGGGCACTTCGATCAACCCCGTATGCCGCACCTTGCCTGTCAGGGACAACACCTTGGTACCTTTGCTTTTTTCAGTGCCGATTCGGGCGAACCAGTCGCCCCCATTTAAAATGATTGGCGGAATATTGGCCAGTGTCTCCACGTTATTAACGACTGTGGGATAGCCCCAAATACCTTTTTGGACCGGAAAAGGCGGCCGGGGGTTGGGATCACCCCTGGCCCCTTCTATAGAAGTAATCAGTGCCGTCTCCTCGCCGCAAACAAAGGCCCCGGCACCAATCCGAATTTCCAGGTCAAAGCTAAAACCCTGTTCCAATATATCCTCTCCCAGAAAGCCTGCTTTGCGGGCCTCACTGATGGCCTCCTCCAGCCTCCGGATGGCAAAAGGGTATTCGGTACGAACATAGATAAAACCCCTTGAGGCACCCACGGCATAAGCAGCCAGGATTAGACCCTCAATGACGCTGTGGGGATCGCCCTCCATAATGCTGCGATCTACAAAGGCCCCCGGATCGCCCTCATCGCCGTTACAGATCACATATTTTTTTATACCGGGCATCTCCCGGGCTCCCTGCCATTTCCTGCCTGTGGGAAAACCACCACCCCCGCGCCCCCTTAATCCAGAGCGGATAACTTCCTCCAAAACCTTTTCCGGGGTTAATTCGGTCAAGGCTTTGGCAAGGGCTGCATAACCCTGGTTATTGAGATAGGAACTGATATCGGGGGGAATAACACCACAATTTTTTAGAACCAGCCGTTGCTGTTGTTGATAAAAAGGCATATCCTCCCGGCGGTGCTGCAACTTATTGGAATTACCGTCCCGGTGCAAGAGATGCTTAAGGAGTTTGCTGCCGAGGACATGTTCCTCAACGATCTCACGTGCATCTTCTGGTTTCAGCTTGCGGTAAACCACCCCTTCAGGGTAGATAATAAGCGCCGGGCCAAGCTTACATTTGCCGATACAGCCTGTTTCTACAATTCTAACTTTCTCCACCAGATCATGTTCCTGCAGTTCATTTGCAACTGCCTCCTTAACCTCGCGACAACGTAGTGATTGGCAGGGTAGCCCCCCGCAAAGTAGAATATGCCTTTCTTCGGGTTTAATACCGACAACCCTTTTTTCCAGATCATCCCTCAACTTTTTCATCCTCTTTAAACCCCTTTAGAAGTTGCCCCAGACGCTCCAAAGTCATTTCCCCATATAGCTCGCCCCCAATTTTAAGAACCGGAGCGGCACTGCAAACTCCCATACAATTGGATGTGGAAACGCTAAACATCTTATCCGCTGAAATGCCGTCCTTCAAAGAGAGGTTTTCCTCCAGGTAACCAAGAAGATCCTTCATTCCATTAATGTAACAGGCCGTACCACTGCAGATCTCCAGATGGTAACGACCTGTTGCTTTCGTTCTAAAAAATTCATAGAAGCTGACAACGCTGTAGACTTCGCTGAAAGGCAGATCCAGTTCACAAGCAATATGGATTAGCACCTCACGGGGCAAATAACCAAAAATCTCCTGGGCCTCCTGAAGCACCTTTAGTAAAATGCCCTCGCGCCCCTTGTATTTCTGCAGGAGATTGTTAAGTTCCCGGTATTGGTCCTTCTGTTTTTCCTCTGTTTTAATCGCAGTTTTTTTCATTCAAGGTCTCCCGTTTCAGGCAGTTCATAATTACTTTGACTGCTTGCATCTTATAGTTAAAGTTTGCCTCTATGAAAACAAATAATACATGTATACATTCGGATTGCATAAAAAAAATCGGTTGTTTTCCTCTGGATAATCAACCGTTGGTTTATAAACTATATTACCATATAAAAATAATAAGCAGAGAAACTGGGGAACTTTTACTCCTACTTTTTCGTCTATTCAACAATAAATGTTATAAAGGCCCTCATAAATACCGGTAATTCTTAATCAGATTTTCTTAGGAGGCTTAAAGAGATGGAAGAAAAATATCTACAAAAGAAATGGTGGTGTTTTTTGGTCTTTGCGGCGTTGCCCTTCGTTGTTTGGGGATTGTTGCTGTTCACCGCTGCCGCACACCAGGCCTCTGCAAAAGAAGGCTTGACAACGGCCGTCAATGGGGAGGAACCGGTGGGTCCCAAGCAAGGCCGCGTTTCCGCCGCCGCGGATCTCCCGGTCGTCGGCTCTTTCTCCAACCTGCAAAAACTGCTGGAAAAGGCCGATTCCAACACCTATTCTTACCATGTGAGACGGCAGGGAAGGCAGGGTCTTGCCATGGAAACAGAGGACATGGCAGCATCTACGGAAAAAAGCATGTACATGAATATGAAGGATGAGAATTTTTCCACCACCAATATCCAGGTGGAGGGGGTGGACGAAGCCGATATCGTCAAAACCGACGGGCAGTATCTTTACCAGATCAACAAGGGGCGTATCATCATCATCAAAGCTTATCCCCCCGGGGAAATGAAAATTTGCAGCATCCTGCCATTTTCAGATGCCGTATTTACTCCCAGGGAGCTTTATGTGGATCAAAACCGCCTTGTGGTTATCGGTAGTTCCCAAAAGGAAATCCCTGCTGCTCAAGAACCACGCATTGATCCCCAGAAAAAAATTACTATCTACCCGCCCCCCTTTTACTACCACAACACGATGAAAGCGATCATCTTTGATATCAGTAACAGGGAAAATGTGCAGCAGTTGCGGGAAATAGAGCTGGAGGGACATTACCTTACTTCCCGTAAGATTGGCTCAGCCCTTTATCTGGTGGCCAATAAGAACCTGGGCTACTACCCGCTCTTGGCGGAAAGTACGGAAAACCCCACACCTTCCTACCGCGATACGGCATTGAAAGAGGAATTTATCAATATCGGATATGAGCACATCCACTATTTCCCCGGCTTTTTAACCCCGAACTATCTGCTCGTCGCCGGGTTAAACCTTGAACAAAGCAATACACCGGTAAAGGTCCAGACTTACTTGGGCGCCGGTGAAAACATTTACGCCTCTTCGGAGCACCTCTATGTGGCCGTAACAAACTACGGCTGCGGCGACCCTGAAATAAGGCGCCCACCCAGCGGCCCAGATACCATGCTCTACAAATTTGCCCTGGATAATGGCGCAGTGACATACACCGCCCAGGGGAAAGTTCCTGGCACGGTCTTGAACCAGTTTTCTATGGATGAATACAAAGGGCACTTGCGCCTCGCTACAACAACCGGCTTCTCCTGGGGCAACGACGGGGAAATCTCCAAAAACAACGTTTACATCCTTGATCAAGCGCTGCAAATTACGGGTAGAGTTGAAGATCTCGCTCCTGGCGAAAAAATCTACTCCGTACGCTTCCTGGAAAAAAAAGGGTACATGGTTACCTTTCGCACAGTGGACCCTCTCTTCGTCATTGACCTGCAGGATCCACACCGGCCCCGCCTTCTTGGCGCTTTAAAAATACCGGGCTACAGCAACTATCTCCACCCCTACGATGAAAACCACATCCTGGGTTTTGGCAAGGAAACCATGGAAATCCCGCAGAAAGACCACCAGGGCAGAATTATCGGCAGTACTGTCATTGACCTGGGGATGAAGCTCTCTCTTTTCGATGTCAGCAACGTGCAGAACCCCGTGGAAAAATTTAAAACAACGATCGGCGGGCAGGGCACCCATTCGGAACTGCTCCAAAATCACAAGGCCCTGCTCTGGAGCAAGGAAAAAAACCTGCTGGCCTTTCCCCTGACCGTAATGGAAACAAAAAACAGCACCCCGGGAATTTTTCCCGGCTACGGGGAATTTACTTTCCAAGGAGCATACATTTACAGCATTGACCCGCAAAAAGGCTTTCAGCTCCAAGGGAAAATCACCCACCTGGACAAAGAGGATTATCTCAAATCCGGGCAGTACTGGTACGATAACGACAAAAACATAGAGCGGATCCTTTACATCCACGACACTCTCTACACCCTTTCCCCCGGCCGGATCAAAGCCAACGCCTTGACCGACCTCAAAGAAATCCGCTCACTGCCCATACCCTAAAGAATGAAAGGTGACATTGAAAACCATCTTTGTATTTTTTTTTGAATAGGTGGGATAATTAATATGCTATAAAAAAATACTCCATTACAAAAGAGGTAAAAAATATGGTAGATAATGCAGATAATAAAGAAACAATAAAATCTCTTAATAAGCTTTTACAGGGAGAATATATGGCAGTGGAAAGTTTTAATATTTTTATTTCCAAGGTAGAAGATGATAATGTGAAAAAAACTTTTCAAGAAATTCAAAAGCAACACAGGGAGAATATTGATACGTTAGCGAACTATATCCAAAATATAGGTGGACGACCACAAGAGAACCTTGGGATGAAGGGAATGATGGCTGATATAAAAGTCAATATGGAATTTGGTTTAAAGACTGATACTGCTGAAATTATTACAAAAGCGGTAGAAGGTGAAACCCGGGGAGTAAATATGGCAGAAAAAGTTTTAAGGGGCAATCTTGATAATAAATCTAGAGACATAGCTGGCGAGATATTACACAAAGATAGGAGTTCAATAGATAAGCTGAATAGCTTAATGCAATGAATAGAATTGGAAGGCTAATATATAAGAAGATGTTAAATCAGTAGCGATAATCCCTATAGGTTTCAGCCCCACCCAGAAAGAAAATCAGGAATTTTGTTATCTAGACTATAGCAATAAGCTAAAACAAAAATAATCGTGTTTTCCCGTGGAACTAAACAGCATCTCCCTCCGTCTATATTATATAAAGAGGGGGAAAAACGGACCGGAGATTATTATTGTCAAAATAATAGATGGGGGGATTATCATGAGAAAAAAATATATTTTGCTTCTGTGTGTGATATTAGCCTTTTTGGCACTAACAGGATGCGGCGATTCAGGAAAAAGCGATGAGGTATCCTTTATGGCAATCGTTCTCGATAATAACCGGACCCACTTGTTAGTAGAACCTGAAGAAGGATCCTCCGAGTTAAAATCTGCTAACCGGATCAAGGTCGATGTCAGCGATGCAGTTCTGTTTAATTCTCAAGGCGCAGAAATTGTAATCGATGACATTAAAACCGGGGATCAAATCCAAGTCTATTATAACGGCCTGATCGCCGAAAGTTATCCCGCGCAGATTAATGGATGCCATAAAGTCGTAGTGTTGGAAGCCGTCTCTGACAACGACAATTTTGCGAAGGAAATTACATTTGAAAATGGTTTTTACAGGCCGGATCCTGATAGTTTGCCTAATGAGATTGCCAACTGGCTCAGCTACTCCCGGGAGATTCCTTGTGTACAGGAAAAAATATACAACGGTAATCGATATGTGCTGATAACAGAAGGATGGAAACCTTCAGGCGGTTATGGAGTAGAAGTAAAAGAAGTCGAAAAGCAGCCAGACACACTGCTCATTAAGGTCAAATCAACTGCGCCGAAGGAAGGAGAAGCAGTAGATACGGTTCTCACCAGCCCCCTGGATCTGATTATCGTGGAAGAGAAGGAACTGCCCTTATCCTTTAAGGATATAGATGACCCGGAGAGATATTTTATGCAGGTATTGGGTCTGGAAAGCATTGACCGTCCGATTGTAGCTTCCTCGGATTGGATTAAAATATTCAGTCCCAAACCAGACGGGGAAATCAATGGAGTCATCCCCCTGGCGGGTCTTGCCTGTGTATTTGAAGGAACCGTCAGTTATGAGCTACTGACAGAGGATAATAATGTGCTCAACAGTGGTTATACGATGGCAGCGATGGGAGACTGGGGCTATTTTGAGGAAGAAATACCGGTTCCCGCAGATTTCAATGCTGACCGATTGGTTTTACAATTGTATAGTGAGAGTGCAAAAGATGGTTCGAAGATGTTTGTTGTCAATATTCCTCTTACCTTAAAAAAATAGTTTCGAAAGGCTATGAAGGTATTGTTCGACACCAATATCCTGATTTCCGCATCCTTAAGCAATACCGGAGCCTCATATTATTTCTCATTTAACTAAAGAATAAAAGTTGTCCAAAGATACGATATCGGCATGACAAGAATCAACGCAGGTAACATATTAGCGATTGGAAATGCTTTTAAGCCACATATACGAAATCCTGTTGCCAACATAATAATACCTCCAACTGCCATAAAATCAGCAATCATAAAAGGTGTGGTCATTGGCAAGATAAATGATCCACTTAAAAATAAACTAATAAATATCATAAATTGGGGAACAGCAATGGTCATTACTATATATCCAAGAGCTGTTGCAAAAATTCCTGCAGTGACAAAGTCGAGAATTGATTTTACGAGTAAAACTGAATGATCAGCTGTCATTCCTTCTATCAATGCACCAAATATCCCTGTACCACTTGCAGTAAACAAAATTAATATAGCAACAAATTTTTCCATAAATCCTTCATTATTTACAATCATTCCCTTATTAGCAAATAACCTGTCAATTTTTCCGTGTACCTGAACAGCGCACCACTCAATCCCCTTTTCAAGCATAATTAATTCGCCGAGAGCACTTCCAAGGATTATGGATAAAATAACTGCTGCCAGCGAATTCAATTCTACTATATAATCAATACCCATAGCCATTGATGCTACCCCAAGGGTTAAAGGTAAAGCTAAACGTAGCCGGTCTGGAACTTTATTTCCTAATAATGCTCCAATTAAACCTCCAAAAAGCACCGCTAAAGAATTGGTTATAGCTCCGATAGGCATGTAATCTTCTCCCTTGTCGTTAAATATTTAAGTTGCACTCTTTTTGGCCGAAATTCTTCCATTTTATTATACCGTTTACAGTTATATTCCCTGGATAATTATTGCATTCATTTTCATTTAAATAATATTCTATATATTTACCCCATTCCCTTCCAAAATTAAAAAATACAAAAAAAAAAGTTGGCGGGATTGCCGCCTGGGTACAAATTAAAGCGTAATGCATTTAGCGGCAGAGCGTACGTTCTCTACAGTATCGTACATGTTGGTCACATTACCTACTTTCAATTTGTCCTTCAGCTGGTAATAGTCCAGGCAGGTACCGCAGGAAAAAACCTCGACACCCATTTCCACCAGCTGGTTAAGCTCATCCAGGACGGGGCTTCCTTCTGTGGTTAAAAACACACCGCTGTTTAGAAAAAGCATTTTGGAAGGAAGAAAACTTGTTTCTTTAAGGGAATAAATAAAACTGCGCATCAATAATTTCCCCAGTTCCTCGCTGCCCTGGCCAAGGGTTGAGGAAGTAATGAGGAAAACCGTTCCCCCTTCTGCCGGCTCACCTGCACAGTGGCAGAATTCTGTCACCTCCGGTTGGCTAATCTCCTTTTGGTCGTCCTTTTGCCCGTGCTCCTGCTCCTGAATGATTACATAAATGCCGTCGCCCTTTTCTTCTGCAGTTACCCGACACCCAGCTGTCCTGGCAAGGCGGCTGACGTTTTCCCGTGCAGCTTCGTTGTCAACAATAACTGTAAGTGTAAATTCTTCATGACCTTCTTGAAACAGTTCCTCCAGGGCTTTTTTTGTATTAATCACCGGCTGGGGACAGGATAACCCCCTGTTATCGATTTCTTTTTGCTTCAACTGCAAATGCCCCCTTTGATTTCATTTTCTAAACAATAGTATTTGTCCGTGCGTATTAATCCATAACATATCCTTTCATTATTTCATTGTCCAATTTTGAGCATACCAGAAGTTTGAAATATTGCCTAATAGAATATTTCTATAAAGAAACTTACGTTAATTATAAATTTCAATAATTTCATTCAAAATATTGACAAAATGGGCCAGTCCCGGTATAATTTACTTGCCTACTGAATTAGTAAATTAGTAGGCCAGTAAATTATAATGGGGAAATATGGCAGTGAAAATACCGACGACATTAAAACATAAGCCCGTTATAGTATCGGAAAACTATGAAAATGTGGACGGCAGGTATGCTTACAATTCAGATGCCAAGGGAATTTCCCTGGGATTGGCCCAGTGGAATGACAGGGGGAAGGTAGATCTTTCAGCGAAGGTTTGGAGGCATACGGGGCAAAAATGGTCCAGACAGTCAGAGGAGCTACCACTACACCGTGTCCTGGACTTAGCCATTCTAGTCTGCAGAACAGTCCTTCATTTCCGGGAGGCCTACCGCTATGAGAAATTATATAATACGGCCAACCCTATCATCGATCGGGTTGGCCTGCAGGGGGATGCCATGACCGTGGCTATCTGTACGGACAATGAAAAGATTGATGAAGATATCCAACTCTTCAGCCAGACTCTAAGTAACGATAGCGAGCTTATCGGGGAACGCCTGTTCACCTTATCACGAATTCTGAAGGAAATGGGGTATTAAACTTCTTCTTTTTTATCCTGGATCTTCCCCAGATGATCAGGGGCTAATCTTTTCTTAATATGGTCTTTTTTTGACATAGAAGCAGTACCAAAGGCTTTAATTAAATGGGCACTGGAAAATCCTGGTGAGAAGGCACTGACCAGGGGAACTACCAGCAGCGGCACCACCATAGCTGCAGCACCAATCGTAGGAATTAACCCGGCATCAAACCTGTAGTATATGGTAAAACCTATGGAGATGGCCAGGCCGGACAACATTCCCGCCCAGGCACCGGCCCGGGTTGTTCCCTTCCAGTAAAGGCCATAAAGATAAACAGCTAAAAAGGATCCGGCTACCGTACCCCAGGAAAGAGCCATGAGGCTCACAATAATAGTAGGTTTCAAAGCAATACAAACGGAAACGCCTATAAACAACAGCGAAAGGATCCTCATTAAAAATAATATTTTCTTCTTGCCCAGCCCAGGGAAGTTCGTCTGCACCAGATCAATGGCGATAGCCGAGCTGGAGACCAATACCAAGGATGCCAGGGTAGACATAGAAGCAGCCAACACTAGAAGAAGTATTAATACGGAGGCAACTTCGGGCATGGCCTTCCCAATTATTATAGGAACCACTAAGTCGGGATTCCCCAGGGGCATCCGGTTGTCAAAAAACAACCTCCCCAGGCTTCCGGTAAAATAAGCACCAAAAGCGATAACCAAAGCAAATATAGTGGAAACAATCCGGGCAGGCTTGATAGAATTTTCATCTTTGATGGCATAAAATTTTTGTACCATCTGCGGCAGCCCCCAGGTGCCAAGGCTCGTCAAAATTACCAGGGAGATCAAGCTTAAGGGGTTAGGGGGGTGAAAGGGCTGTACCAGCTTGGGATCATAAGCCGCCAGCTTAGCAAGCCCCGCAGTAATTCCACCAACCTGGGGACTGGAGATTACGTAAAATAATAACATGGCGACCCCACCCAACATTACCAGACCCTGCAAAAAGTCGATCATAGTCACGGCAAAATATCCGCCCATTACCAGGTAAAAACCGGTAAGAAGGGCAATCAGGGCTAAGGCAAAGACAAAAGGAATATTGAAAATCTCCTCGAATAAATAACTAAGACCCATGTAAACAGAGGCCGAGTAGGGTGCTAAAAATATAAAAATAATCAGTGCAGCTAAAATCCTTAAACCGGGACTGTTATAGCGTTTGGCCAGGAAATCAGGCATGGTAAGGGCCTCCAGTCGAACGGTCATCTCCCTTGTGGGGTTTGCCAGCACCCTCCATGCTAAATAAGTCCCAATCAAGGCATTACCAACCACTATCCAGAGGACACCGATCCCAAAGCCCCAGCCCAGCTTGCCGGCATAACCGATGAAGATTACAGCACTAAAATATGTTGTGCCATAAGTAAAAGCCGATACCCAGGGGCCTATGGAACGATTCCCCAGAAAAAAGTCATTCAAACTATTGGTTTTTCGCATACTGAAAACACTGATCATTACAATAGCCAGAACATAAACTGCAACAATAACCCATTTCATTTTACTACCGTCCTTCCGTTCTGCTTTTTCCGGCCCCGGACCGGTCCCCTGAGGAAAATTTCAGGTAAACTACCATTTTACCGTTCTACATTCCACCAGGATAGATTCAGGATATATTGTATTATTCAAGATATTTATACAAGATCCTGCCTGCTAACCTTAAATCCATTGAAAAAAGGCA
>JBMNNS010000041.1:0-14221 GCA_050942625.1 Dethiobacteria bacterium | reverse complement strand
CCAAAAAACAGGCAGAAACACGGCATCGGCAAGATACCGGTTTCTGACTTTAAAAACTTATCAACATTGACTTTATCGACAGGCTGTATCACGAACTTACGTTCGTGATTTTCAGGTATTCCTAACAACAAGGATTTCTTCAGATTTTGCACAGCAACTATTGATGCATGCCACAACAAAGACACGGCCCAGAGTGCCTGGTGGTACCTCCCAAAGAATCTCAGCAACCCCTGTAACTGCACTTGGACAATCAATGCCGATAAGTTGAGCTAGCTCGCAGGTTTCGGTGCCAGTAGGTTCTAGGAAAAAGAAGGCACGGGAAACCGGTCGATTAAATGTGGCCCTCACAATAACACGGGCATTCAGCTGGACAACCCCGTCAACTATGGGGAGAGGTTGACCGGCCTCTGTTAATAACCTTAGTGTAAGTACTTGTAGATCACAAACAGGTGCTGGAGCAGGAACACAGAGCACATCGCCTGGGAAAATCAAATTAGGATTACTTATATGGGGGTTGGCATTAATTAAAGATTGCAAGCTTACGCCAAATCGCTGGGCAATCAAAAACATGGTGTCACCGCTTACTACGGTATACCTTCCCCGGAAACCACTGGGGCAGCTGGAAGGTACTCTTGACATTTTTAATCTCCTTTCCCTGACTTAAAGGAATAAATACTTTTCTATATATTATTATGATAGTTACCAGAAATAAGTTACGCACTTTATACATATTCTGACTTAAGAATACCGTAAAAAGCCAAGTCCTCATATTTTCCCCATTTTTTAACGTGCTGAGGAAAAGTACCCTCATATTTTAATCTTGCTTTTCTCATGACTTTCACAGAGGCAGGATTTAGCGTAAAATAACGCCCACCAGCAACTAGTATTATTCAAAAGAATGGCTGGAAGCGATGATATCCGCTTCGGTACCGGCCACATTCTTTATAAGTATTTGCCCCGCATAAACAGGGTTTTTTATCTTCACCTGTTTGATCTCGTTCATTACTGCAAAGATCTTACCTTTGGGAACAAGGCTGTTGGTCCTAACAGGTAGACGGTGGGCCAGATTACCGTCAATGGCTATAGTGGAGGTTACATGCCTAACGGGATTTGTCAGTTCCGATATCGCATAATCTCGACCTTTTGAACATTCGTTATTTTTTACATGATAGTCGTCTTCTCGTTTTTCCACGATGACGTTGCATCCCAGGGGACAGCGGATACAGACAACTGTTTTCCTTTGCTCAGTCATTTTAAAATACCCCTTCAATACTAACTTTAAGGACGGGCTCCGGTCCTTTTATCTTTTTTTTGT
Organism: Dethiobacteria bacterium; assembly: GCA_050942625.1. GTDB lineage: Bacteria > Bacillota > Dethiobacteria > DTU022 > UBA8154 > JBMNNS01. The sequence goes on along the minus strand of JBMNNS010000041.1, from coordinate 12,906 downwards.
CGATAGAAATTTTTTGCATTTCACTGGGATTAATACGCCTGGCTTTAAGGCGGCCAATCTCATTTTGCCCGTTTTCAACCACTACTTCTGCATTAGTAACGATTCTGTCGGTCCGAAAATACAGTTCGGCTACCCCTGGGAGGTCGGTTCATCAAAGACAATCAGCTGGGTATCCTGGGCTATTGCCCGAGCAATTTTAATTAGTTGTGCTTCTCCGCCGCTTAATTTTGTATAAATCCGGTCTTTAAATTTCAACATTCCCACGCTTTTAAGAGCATTTTCGGCAATTTCCACATCCTCACGCCCCGGAGATGAAAACATTCCCGAGTAAGCTGTCCTGCCCATCAAGACGATTTCCAGCAAGGTGTATGGAAAAGTACGATCGCTTTTCTGAGAAACATAGGCGATCTTTTTGGCTTTCTCGGACGGAGAGAGGGATGCTAAAGTTTCTCCCTCAATCTTACAATGTGGGGGATAATCAAGCCTACCCAGCCGATGGTTCTGCTCACGCATACGGCACCCGCAGTAGCAATGGAGGTACAGAAAATTACAATAGCCCGGCAGAGCCTCGTATTAACGCCCAGGGTGCTTGCTTCTCTATCGCCCAGGGAGAGCACATTAACCTGCCAGCGGACCAGCATAATGCCGACGATCCCAATAGCAATCGGTAGCAGGGCAATAAGCATATCCTGAAAATTAGCCCTGCTCAAGCTGCCCATGAGCCAAAAGGTGATGGTTGGAAGTTTTTCCAGCGGATCAGCTACGTATTTTACAAAGGATATCAGGGCGCTAAAGATGGCCGATATAACTACCCCGCCCAGAACAAGAGTTACTGTTGGTGCCGAGTCGTATATCTTCCCGGTCAAGAAGCTTAACAGCACGGCAAATATCCCAAAGAAAAATGCCAGGGAATAGATCATCACCGAACTGGGGAAAAAAAGAATACCTAGGCAGGCGCCAAAGCCGGCGCCTGCACTAACCCCCAGCATACCCGAATCGACCAGCGGATTTCTGAACATTCCCTGCAAAGCCCCGCCGCTGACAGACAATGCCCCACCAACAATAAATGCCAGCAGGGCCCTTGGCAGCCGGATTTCCCGAACTAGAGAATATTCTATGAGCCGTTCGGGGTCCGAGATCCATTTTTCTTTTTCCATCAGGATTGACAAAACTTCGCTGATATTTAGCTCGTATCTCCCGATGAACAGGGAGAAAAAAATTAACACTAGCGGTAAAAGGAGGCAACGTAAAGGCCCAAAATATAACTGTGACTATAACAGCAAATGTAGTTATCTTTTTCACCGGGTTTATTCCTTTCTTTTTCATAATGTTGAAAGTGACATGATGCACCTACTATTTCTTAATAACACCCAAGAATTTTATCTTCAACTTTAACCGACTTACCAGTAGCGCAATAACTTACCATGCATAACTGCAGGAAAAAAAATTATCCGTCCATCTCCTGTAACGACAGTTCAGACAGGAACGTTCATCGTTTACCAGTTCCTCCTCCACATCAAAAGTAAAAGCCCGGCACGCCTTTTTATATGTACACTCGTCGCCAAAGGCGCGCATTTCTTTTTTGTACATGCTTCTCCAGATTTTTGCCTTTTCGTCCCAGGCAACTACCAGCACTAACCTTTTATTCACTATAACCGGTTTTGCCTTCCACGTAATAAAGACCTTCTGTTCGCCGGTCAGGAAATTTAAGCTGCTATCACAAACTGCTTCTATTTTGTCATTGGAAAGCAATTGCTCAACCGTATAAGTCTCCCCTTTTCGGAACTGATCGACCCCACCTTTAACCTCGCCGTCATTACCGTCAAGGCGCAGACCCACGCCGGCCAGCGCACCGATAACTCCCAGGCCTGTCCCACCCACCTCCTTTAAATAAACACCTGCTTGCGCTGCTATACTGTAAGCCATTTCCTTCGTAACAAGCTGCCTTTTAGCCCTTAGACCAAATTCAATTAGAACGGCTTCATTCAGCCCTTCCGTTTTTCTGGCAATACAAATCCCCGGATCGGAGCCTGCGGCGCTTTCCCTGCGCAGGTACTCTGTAGCCTCTTTTTCCACAACATCATAGAGATCATCCTTAATATCGCATTCGAAGCACATAGAACTGTTATGGGAAGTATAGGGGATATCTTTATGCAAGAGTAACTGGTGTCTAGTCGTAAAGCTGCCGAAGCCGTACCCTTTTTTCGTGATCAGAACTTTTATTTCTTCAGCTATTGTTCCAGTCCCCCTGGATTCAAGATTATCGGTATCGTCAATACAGATAAGCAACTTCACAGCCCTTCCCTCTTTCTTAAGGTTTATTATCCTCCCGATACCTCTACCGCTCAGCATGATTTCCAGTTTTTTATCACTCAGGTCATGGCCTCAAAAATCCTTGTAGAACCTGCGTGTTTCCGGTGAAACCGACAAGAGCTGGTTGTCATCCATGCGGAGGGCGGGGGTGATAGATAATGTACTATTTCGAATCCATTATGTCTCTTTTGGCATATCGAAAAAAATTATACCATGAAAATCTAAACAGCGTCAATATATTGATATCCAGCAGCCGACGTTCTCCGGCGGGATAAAGTCGTCAAATAATGGGACGGTTCTCTGTCACCTGAAAAGGTGACAGAGAACCTCCCTATGTCACCAACTGTCACCAAAGAATAACACAATTGGGGGAACCTCCCCTGTCACCCCTATTGTCATCCTGAGCGATAGCGAAGGATCTTAGTTTTAAGCTGTTTAATAGATTCTTCATTCACTTCGTTCATTCAGAATGACACAATTTTGTGACGAGGGAACCGTCCCCGGTGGAAGCGCCGGACGACCAGGGCTAAAAGAATGCTGTCCACCAAAGCCAGCAGTAGCAGGGGCACTGCGGCCAGTAGTAAAGGATCGATCAATGACAGGTATTGGGACATTTCCTGGAGCAGGTTGGCTGGCAGGGTCTTAATCAGGGCAGGCAGGCCGAAGCCGAGCAGGAGAAAGAAAAGTATGATGGGCAGGTTCAATACTTGGGCGGCGGCGCGCACGCTTTTGGCTCGCAGGGAAACAGAAATACCCAGGGTGATCGCTAAGAGACTTGTCAGGGCCGACCCCACCAAGCTGATCAGCAAGAGCAGTGGGCTGTAAATAAAAAGTCCGGGGGTGCCTTTAGCCAGATTTAAAGTGAGCAGACTGGTGACCAGGATAAGGATGGTAAAGGCTAAGGCGTAGATCAATGCCGCCAATATTTTGCCGAGTAGGATGGCCCTATCCGGAAGGCGTGTTGCCAGCAATGTTTCCAGTGTTTGTCGTTCGCGCTCGCCGGCGAAGCTGTCGGCCACGACACTGTTGGCTAGCATGATCGGGATAAAGATGATAAAGGCCACTGGTGCAAAGCTTGTCATCCACATTTCTTTCTGGCTTAAAGGCATGAAAATGCCAAAAATCCCCACAAAAATGGCTATTTGATAGTAAGAAACTTTTTGTTCCCGAAAGATGGTGAGGAGCTCATGCAGTTCTTTTTTGCTCACGATCCAGATATCGTTCATTGTTATTAGCATTCCTTCCCAAGCAAAAAAAAAATTTCTTTTAGACTTTTTTCTCCTTCATAAGTGAAACAAAAGCTTCTTCCAGGTTAGTTCTTTTGAAGCGCACTTCTTCGATCTTAGCGCCGTAATTGACCAGAAGGCGGATTAACTCCGCATTGCTGTCCTGTTCTTTGAGATAAATGTGCAGGCCTTTGTCCGTCGGGGTAACTTTTTCCACCAGCGGCAGTTTTCTAAGGGCGGCAACCATTTCCTGAGTGAAGCCGCTGCCGGCAATTTCCAGGCAGGGCTGGTTAACTTGTTCGGCGATTTCCGCCGGTTTTCCCTCTGTTACCAGTCGGCCACGGTGGATGACCGCCACGCGGTCACAGATTTTTTCAGCTTCGGCCAGGTTGTGGGTCGTGAGAAAAACGGTGACCCCTCCCTGGCGGGCCAGGTCGAGCAGATCTTCCCGCAGGGCAATGGCGCTGACAGCATCCAAACCGGAGGTCGGTTCATCTAGGAAGAGAAGAGCGGGTTGATGAAGAAGGGCCCTGGCCAGGGCCAATTTTTGTCTCATGCCCTTGGAAAATGTGCCAGCCTGCTTGTAGCGGTAATCCCACAGCTCCAGATGCTTAAGCAGCCGGTGGATGCGGAGACGGCGTTCGCCCGGCGGCAGCTGGTAAATTTCGCCAAAGTAATTCAGGTTGTCATAGGCAGAAAGGCGTGTGTAAAGGCCATCATGTTCAAGCAGGACGCCCACCTGTTCCCGTATGCTGCCAGACTGGGTTTGTATATCGTAACCGAGGACAGAGGCGGAGCCGGATGTTGGTTCCAAAAGCCCCAGTAAAAGACGGATCGTCGTTGTTTTGCCCGCGCCGTTCGGCCCGAGAAAACCAAAAATCATTCCCGCAGGAACCTCCAGGGTCAGGCGATCCAGTGCCTGTAAATTGCCAAAGTGGCGACTCAGCTGTTCAGTAACAATGGCCTTAGAGAACAAGAACATCACCCCAGGAAAGGCTAAATAACATCTTGCTTATTATTACATAAAAGAAATTACTCCGGAGTCAGGAGCCAGAAAATATCTGGATGAATTAACGTCTTTTTGCCTATGTCCTTTATATTAACATAAACAGGTTGTTTCTTCAATATTGTTTTTCCCGGTATCGGTCATGGCGCCTCCAGGGAAACACCAAAAAATAACAGATAACAGCTACCTGTTCCCATTGTTTTATGGTATCATAATCATGTGAACACTTATTAAGTAAGGGCACATGGAGGGATGAGGTTGCCGACGAATAGAAACCTGCTACTTATTTTGGGGGTTATCCTCATAATAAGCTTAGCCCTGTTGTCAAAAATCGGTGACTTAAGTCATGAGATTAAGTCGCTTAGCCGAAATTACCGGGCCCTGCAGTCAGAAATTGGCTCCCTTTCGGGAAGCATCGATCAAAAGTTAGATCAGTTTACCAGGGAGCAAAGCTGGATCACGCCGGTGCAGGTAAATGAGGGTAAAACCGTTACGGGACAACAACGGGTAGAAGCGGTGTTAAACTGGCAGATTAAAGATTTACCGGCAGGGGCCGAGGTGACTTTTCATTACAGCGACTCGGAATCCGGGGACTTTAAATCTATCGTTGCAGAAACTAAAGATGCAGGGTTTTTTGAAGTCACAGTGCCCCTTGTCATAGAGGTTGAACCTTATTGGGATATTTCAGTGAGGAAGACTGGAGACAGGGGGATAACTATTTCTGAATTAACCATTGCCGAACCATTAATACAGCAAACCCTCAGCTATTATGTAAGTATGAAGGTTAAGGACAATATAAAATGCAGCGAAATTTCCTCTTTTGACCTTGGCTATTTGGCCAATGTAAAATACGATCCGATAACCGGCCATATTAACATAAATGATAACAATTATGACATAATATTACATGAACATTATTACAGCAGCAATAGCATCAAATCTGTTTCAGCTAAGTTTTATAACGGCAACAATGTCATTTCCGAAAAGGTTTTAAAGATAGAGGACCGCAAAGACGGCAGGAGAGATTTTAGCCTGTCTTACAACCCCTCCCCAGAAAACGTTTCTCACCTTCAATTACAAGTAAAGTACCAGAATGGCAAAACCTTTACAAAAGAGTTTTTAAATTAGCGTGTGTCAGAAATGTAACCAGCGAAACGCCAGACTGGCAAAAGGTTATTTTTCCTTTGTCAGGAAGTCCATTGTGTTACCGCTGCAATGGTTATTTTCTAAAGTAGGTTGGGCTTCGTTTGAGACATAAATTCCCCATAAATTACTCATACAATAGTTGCTTCTAGCGGTGCCGGCCGACTTTCCGCTAAAATTAATGCCGTCCCTGTTCTCATAACAACGGTTATTTTCCAGCAAGGGAGAGGATTCATCGTCAACCGAAATCCCCCTTTGTTCGTTTCTTATACATTCGTTGTTCAGGGCCAGGGCCGACGACTTGCCATAAAAAGCAATACCGGTTCTCCCATTCTTGTTGCAACGGTTGCTCTCCAGAACGGGTTGGGATTCGGCTTCAACTGAAATGCCAAAACGGTTGTTTCCTTCACATTCGTTATTAAAAGCCCTGCCGGAGGCTTTACCACGAAAGATGATGCCCACAAACTGGTTTTCGTTACAGAGGTTACCCTCCAGGAATGGGTGAGCCTCATCGGAAACATAAATACCCAGTAAATTTTTCATACATTCATTATTCAAGGCGTTACCGGCTGACATTTCATGGAAGGCAATGCCAATTTCCCCGTTTTCACTGCAACGGTTACCCTCCAGGAACGGGTGGGACCTGTTTTTTGCAATTATCCCACAGCGTTCATTCCCTAAACATTCGTTTTTTAAGGCCAGGCCAGCAGACCTTTCCAGAAAAGCTATCCCAAGCTCCCAATTTTCGTTACATAAATTTCCTTCAAGAATGGGCCGGGACTCCCCTGCAACTGAAATCCCCAGCCGGTTTCTGTTACACTCGTTATTGATGGCCTTACCTATCGATTTACCGGTAAAAACAATGCCAACATATTTATTTTTATTACAGCTATTATTTTTCAGGGTTGGAGAAGAACTGCCTTCGACTGCGATTCCCCACATATTGCCCACACAGTTATTGTTTTTAGCTACACCGATCGCCTTACCATGAAAGATGATGCCGTTTTTGTTCTTATTGCATTGGTTGCTTTCCAGCACAGGCTGGGAATCGCCGGTAACATAGATACCAACACCGTTTTCATTACAGCAGTTTCCTTCAATAACCGGCCGGGCCCTACCGGCAATATATATGCCGACGGCACCGCCACACAAATTGCAGCCGGTTATTTTTGGCTTGGCTCCAGCGGTAATCATAATCCCACTGTGTTTATTATTATGAAAGTCACAATCCTGCAGGAGACCCTTTGCAGAACCGGCTATGAACAACCCATTTCCAGTTTCATAATCCCTTGAGGGCTTGTTCCCCCAAGCTTCATTATTACCGGTAAATGAACATCTTTGAAAGTTGAATCTGCCGTTGTCAACAGCCACAACATTTGCAGCATACGGGCCTTTATATTCAAAATGCAAATCACTTACCCACCGGCAGCATTCCCCACCGAACAGAACTACCCCACCGCCAGCAGAACATACTACCAAGGTTTTTTCTTTCCCCTCCCCTTTAATGGTCAGGGGTTTATTGATAATAAGCCTGCTGTTAAGATGAAATATTCCAGCAGATATTTCTATAATGCCACCGGCGCGGACATTTTCTACCGCCCAGGCAAGTTCCCCGCCATCCTTGCTAACTTTCATAACATCTTTTTTTGTTAACCCCATAAATGTCCCCCCGGAAGGCTTATTTTTCTATAAGTAAATAGTGTCCACCATAGTTTATTAACCTTCAAGGTATCTACAATGCTTGGATTGCACGTTGTTACAACTACTTTTAAATTACTTCGTCATCTATTTCCCATTACCCTTTGTGGTTAATAAGAGTTATATCCAATTACTTCCTGTAAAATTACACTTTAATATTTTTTACCAAACTGTGCAGGTAAATTGCCAGATCTGCTGAAAGATCTTCCCTGCGGAGGGCATGTTCAATTGTTGCCTGCAAAAAACCCAGCCTATCTCCTACGTCATAGCGCCTGCCTGTAAAAGAATAAGCCCAGACCAGCCGGGAGGCTGCCAGTTCATGCAGAGCATCTGTCAGTTGGATTTCCCCCCCTGCCCCAGGGGGGGTATGTTCCAGAATAGAAAAAATTTCAGGCTCAAGCACGTAGCGGCCCAGGACAGCAAGGTTGGACGGTGCTTTAGCACGTGGCGGCTTTTCTACCAGGCCTTTTACCCGGCAAATTGAGCCAAACCCTGCATCATGCCTTCCGGTTCGGTCACCTTCCGCCCCCTCCACGATACCGTATTTATGGACCTCCTGCCAGTCCACAGGCTGGACGCCTAATACGGTTCCGCCTTTTTCTGCATAAACAGCCATAAGCTGTCCAATGCAGGGCTCCTTCGAAGCAATAACATCATCCCCCAGCAACACTGCAAAAGGTTCCCCACCAACAAACTTGCGGGCGCAGTAGATCGCATGCCCCAGGCCCAGCGGTTTCTTCTGCCGGACATAATAAATCTGGGCCATTTCCGAAATAGCACGGATCATTTGCAGTTCTTCCATACGTCCTTTTTCCTCCAATAAGGTTTCCAATTCCACACTGCAGTCAAAATGGTCTTCAATAGCCCGTTTGCCGCGCCCTGTTATGATCAAAATATCTTCAATTCCTGCTGCTACTGCCTCCTCCACAATATACTGGATCGTAGGTTTATCTACAATTGGGAGCATTTCCTTGGGTTGAGCCTTGGTTGCTGGCAAAAAGCGGGTCCCTAGACCCGCTGCTGGAATAACTGCTTTTTTAATTATTTTCACCCCGGACATCCTTCAAACCACCCCTGTTTATTGACTCTGTAAAACACAATTGTTTTACCTGCTAATTACACTAAATAAACCATTACTAACACCCATAATTAAGATCCCGGCAATGAGGTTCCCAATAAATATGGCTGGAAAAGCCCACTTAAACCTCATGTCTAGAAGTGCAGCAACCAGGCTTCCACTCCATACGCCAGTTCCTGGAAATGGGATAGCTACCAGGAGAATTAACCCTCCAACCCCATATTTTTGTATTTTTCCACTCTTATGTAGTGAAATACTTGTGAGGCTGCTTACCAACCTTTTAAAAGGCCTTGTTCCTTTCAGGTAGTTGAAAATAGGCCTTATGGTAAATAAAATGATGGGTACGGGTATCATGCTTCCTAAAAAGCCCAAAACTGCTGCATGTAAAGGAGATAGTCCCAAAGAAATACCCACCGGGATTGCGCCCCTTAGTTCTATGACAGGCATTGCAGCTGTTAACATCACTACTAATTCGATTGATAAAAAATTGAGCAGTTCCTTTAAAAATATTTCCATTAGCCTCACCCTAAATTATGTTATTCATTATGTACAGTAATGGCTACTGGTTAGTTTAAGAGTTCCATTATCTTAATAGGAGGAAAACTATGCTACAGCGTTGTTACGTTTTTCCGGGCTTAGGGCTACCCATTCTGGTGACCGGCTATAGTTTCCCTGCATCCAATAGTAAAAAAAGGGTTTTTACCAATTTTGGATCAAATTTGTTGCCGGCGTATTCTTGAAATTTCTTTTTAATCTCGTCCCGGGAAAGGTTATTTTTATTAAAAAAACCATTTTGCAGCATTGCATAAGCACTGGCAATAGCTGTTATGCGGGCAAGAAGGGGTATTTTTTCCCCTTTTAGACCCCGGGGGTAACCAGTACCATCCCAACACTCGTGGTGGGCAAGAATATCCTCAGCTACGTGGGCGTATCCTTCTATAGCATTCACAATCCTGTAACCAACCTCAGGGTGTTTTTTGATCTCCTCCCATTCTTGGCCTGTTAGCAGCCCTTTTTTGGCCAAAATCTCCTTTGAAATATTTACTTTACCAATATCGTACAAGGTAGTTACTAAGTTTAACCGGTTCAACTCAGAATCTGGAAGTTTAATTTCTTTTCCTATTTTTAAGGCAATCCTTTTTACGTTCTGGATATGCATTTCGGTTCTAAAATCCTTCGCTCCCAAGCTTTCTAGAAGACTTTTTAGCATAACATAGCCAATTTTCCGGCCTTCGGCAACCTTTTGCTTGTACATATCGTCTTCAGCTTCCTTTAGGATCGCTTCCAAACTTTTACTGTCATCCTTTTTTACGGCAGTCCCCAGGGCAATAGATAGGGGTAAATCCTGAATATAAATTTCTTTACAATTTTCCTTTATCCTTTTACAAATAGCTATTGTTCCCTTAGTGTTTGTTTGAGGTAGAAGAATAATGAACTCATCACCGCCCCAACGGGCAATTATATCCTCATGACGACAGGATCTTTTCAAAATTTCTGCTGTTTTTCTTAACATTGCATCCCCAGTACTGTGTCCATAAATATCATTCACTAGTTTTAGAATGTTTAAGTCTGCCACGATGAACCCGATAGGAAGTTGCCTTTTGGTATCTAGCCGCCGCATTTCTTCCTCAAGGAAACGCCGATTATAGAGTCCGGTGAGGCCATCATGCAAACTAATGTAGGAAATTTTCTCCAGTGCCAGTTTATAATCAGTAACATCACGGAGGCATTCAATGGCACCTATAACATTCCCTGAGTTGTCCAACAACCTGGAGACAGAGCCCCACAGGTATGCCCCCTTTCCACCATAAGCATTGGGCACGTATACCTCCCCAAGAAGGGTTTCTCCATTCCAGCTGATCATGTCATATTTGTCAACCCATTTAGACAATATATCCGGTACCAAAGCTATATCTGCCAGCATAGGCCGACGTTTTCCATAAAAAGGGATGGCATATTCGTAGTCACCCTTACCCAATATTCCCTCCTCAGGTATACCCGACATTTTTTCCATGGCCTTGTTCCAGGTACAAACCTGGCCCCCGTTATTTATTACAAAAGTAGCATCTGGTAAAAATTTAACGACGTCGTTCATAAAACTGTATGCTTCGTCTAGTTTTTGTTTCACAACCCTGTAGTCGGTAATATCACGTATTAGGATAACAACCTCATCCTTTTTTAAAGGCAAAACGCGTGCCTCAAACCAAAGCTTTCCAGAAGGGACTACTAGTTCATGTTCTAAAATTTGGGCAGATTTACTCTTTAACACATTATCAATACTTTTAATTAAAGTTTCGGCAATATCGTCAGGAAAGATTTCTTTTATATTTTTTCCAAGCAAATCCTCAACGGGAAGGAAAAACCCTTCCTTTAAATCGGTTATCATCCCCAGGTAGTTGCCTTTTTTGCTAAACCTAATAATAATATCGGGGACATTTTTAATAACCGCGTAAAAATTTTTAATGTCTTTATACAAAAATATCCCTTGCCTTTCTGTATTATAAAAGCCTAGGAAGCCCCTCCAAAATTAGAAAGCACTCAAAGATGCTCCTTAATGATTATATAATAATTTATACCAAATTGGACCCCCTGTTTTCTTAGCTCCAGTGTGATCAATTTTTAATTTTATTCAAGAAATAATTAACAATTCCTTCCTGTTTTTAAAATATAAGGTTATGGCCGCAATAAAAAAAGGCTACCCGGATCCGGGTAGCCCATATAAAATGGTAGCTAGACCAATACTACAGGCTTAATGAGATCCTTAGGTTTGTCTTTCATGAGCGCCAGGGCGTCTTCAACTTTTTCCAACCCATTGAAGGTATGTGTAATCAGTTTGCTTAAATCAACACGCTTATTAAGTACCAGGTCGATCATTCTTTCCATTCTGACCCTGCCACCGGGGGTTAGCCCTCCGACAATAGTTTTATGGGCCATCCCACAACCCCAGTCAAGGCGCGGAATGGGCAGGAATTCACCAGAACCATGGTAGTTAATATTGGAAATGGTCCCACCCGGTTTGGCAAGTTTGACAGCTTCCTTCATGGTTTCCACTGTCCCGCCGGCTATGATCACAACATCAACGCCTTCACCCTTGGTCAGTTCCAACACCTGTTCATCAATCGGTCCCTTTTTGTAATCAATAATATCGGTTGCACCATAGAATTTGGCAACTTCAACAGTTGCAGGCCTGTTTCCGACAGCAAACAAGCGGCCTGCTCCACGCAACTTAGCACCGGCAACAGCCATCAGCCCCACTGGTCCTATACCAATAACCAGAACGGAATAACCAAGCCCGATATTGCCGAGTTCTGCACCATGAAAACCAGTAGTCATCATGTCAGTAATCATTGCAGCTTCGGCTGGAGAAATTTCATCCGGCAAAAGAGCCAGGTTCATGTCGGCATCGTTTACATGGAAATACTCGGCAAAGACGCCGTCTTTGAAGTTGGAAAATTTCCATCCTGCCAGCATGTCGTTGTCGTGCATGGCGAAACCCCTTTGTGACCCCCTGCCGCCCCATTCCGGGGTAATTGCGGGAACAACAACTTTGTCGCCTGGTTTGAAATCCTTTACTGCTGAACCTACCTCGGCAACTTCACCAACAGCCTCATGCCCGAGGATCATGTTGCTTCTCTCCCCGATTGCACCTTCATAGACAGTGTGAATGTCAGATGTACATGGTGCTAAGGCGATGGGCTTAACAAGTGCATCGGTTGGGCCGCAGGCTGGCTTGTCCTTTTCAATCCAGCCCACCTCCCCAATTTTAATCATGGCAAAACCTTTCATAAAAAATAACCTCCTTGTATTGTTATAATGGTTGCAAAATCTTAATATATATGTATTGTTAGCAACCCATCTAGCTCTCTATTCAGCAGTTGGCTTTTTTTTATAAGTTCATTTTATAGCATAACACTAAAGTATTTTTATGTCAAATCTGAATTCAATTAACAATTATTACATGTTTTAGAAAACTTATAAGTTTTTTATAAATTTATGGCACAAAGGATACTGGGGAAGGCAGGAGAATGGATTAAGCTATTGGAAAAGCAAGGGGAACTGTGGTAGTCCGAATTCCCCTTGCTTTTCCAATATTCCCTTAACAACAATGTTTAATAAAATATTTCACCGGAAAGGAATTCTTTTGTCCTTTGCTGCTGAGGGTTGTTGAAAAAAATATTTTTGCTGCTTATTTCCACAATTTGACCATCTTCCAGCAGGCAGATACGATCCCCGACGCGCTTGGCCTGGAAGTGGTTATGAGTAATCCAAACGATAGTGGGTTTTTCCTCTAAGGCATACTTTGTTACCATTTGCTCGATAATCCTGATGTTGTTGGGATCCAGGTTGGCCGTGGGTTCATCCAGTAGAAGAACTTGCGGTTTAAAAACAAGGGCCCTGGCCATTGCCACCCTTTGGGCCTCACCACCAGATAATGTAAAACT
>JBMNNS010000040.1:0-14341 GCA_050942625.1 Dethiobacteria bacterium | reverse complement strand
GTATCTACGGCAAAAGCGGGAATATCAAATGCCACACTGAGGACTACATTTGCTGTTTTGCGCCCCACCCCTGGAAGGGTCATTAGTCCTTCCCGGGTCTGGGGAACCTTACCTCCATGTTTTTCACACAACAAGCGTGACATTTCCATAATGTGTTGACTTTTCCGGCGATATAGCCCACAACCTTTTATGTATTCTTCCAAAGAATTAACCCCCATTTTTAAGATATCACAGGGTCCTTTTATCTTTGGAAAAAGCTCTTTTGTAATTGTGTTGACCTGCTTATCTGTGGTCTGGGCAGAAAGTATTACTGCCAAAAGCAGTTCGAAAGGGGTGCTGTAATGTAAGGCTGAAGCCGCCAGCGGATATTCCTGCTTAAGTATTTGCAGGATTTTTTTGATATTGGAAGGCTGTTTTTTATTTTTTAACTTATTGCATCTTTTTACCGGCACTAGTTTTTTCTCCCCCCGGTAGTTCTTGACGTCTGTTGCAAATTTGTTCCTCCATTATTAATTATACCATTTTAAACATAGAAGAGAATATCATTACAAAAGGGCGAACTCCTCACTGTGCAAACTTTCAAAAAAACGAATATTTCCCGGGAAATGTTGCTAATTTGTTTATAGATGAAAAAAAAGAGCGAATAATCTGGTGAAAAATTATCGGCTCTTGATGGATCGCCTTGAGTCCCGGTAGCAAAACATGAAGAATTTATTTTAAGATAATTAAGTTAAAAGGAAGTTAGATTTGGATCCATGTTTTTTCTATACCCCTGGCTAATATGAAACCGGCGATGAAAGCCACAGCGGGGTTTATAGCCAGGGAAAAAACAGCTACAGCCAGAATAACATAAAATTCTTGTTTTACTTCGGTATGCTTGGCTGCAGAAGCCAGGTCAACCCCACTATAAAAAAGAAGGCAGCCGAGGGCGGCTTCTGGGATAAGGGCAAAAATTTTAGCTCCTTCACTTCCAAGAAATAGTCCGATTGTCAGCAATGCCCCTCCGATAATATAGGAGGTATATTTTGTTCTTCCACCAAAGCTGTAATGGGCGGCCACCCCTCCTCCACCATGACACATCATATATCCCCCTAAAGGAGCAGAAAGTAAATTGGCTGCTCCCATGGTCAGACAAAGGTTCCGATTACTTACCTTAGCTGCGCGGGTGCAAAAAAGTTCCCGGGAGAGGGCTGTAGTTACCAGCACGGCATTGGCCAGCGTCAAGGGTAGCTGTGGTAAGGCAGCCAAGAAAAACCCTCTTTTGAAGTTAGTAGCAGCCGGCAGGCTTATTTCAGGTAGATGAATTCCTAAGGAAATTACCGGCAAAGATTGCCCGGGATGCAAAAGAAAACCCAGGACTACCCCCACTAGCACAGCCACAATTGCCGCCGGAAAACGTTTACTCTTAAGAAAAGGAAGCATCAACACCAATATTGGCCAGCCGATGAGCGGTTCAGTAATAATTAGTTTTACGCCAAGAACAGCCAGGGAGATCCCCAGTCCCACTTGGATGCCGCTGATTACAGCCGGCGGAGTAATCCGGCCAATAAAATCAATCAACCCGGTCAGGCCCAGCAGCAACAGTACCACACCAGTGATCAAACCTGCCGCCGCCACTTCCCCTGGTGTGAGATGGTGAAGCAGTACCGCGGCTGAGGCTGCTTTCATGGGTTGTACCGCCATTGGAATCTGATAAAACCAGCCACAAAAAATATAAAAAAGGCCAAAGCCGGAAAAAATGCTCGCCGGGTTAAAACCAGCTATGGAAATAGCCCCAAGAATATAGGGCAGAAAGGTACCCAGATCGCCAATCGAGCCGGAAAGTTCTCCTAGAATAACAGCCCTTTTTCCCTTATTCAAAATCTTTCCACCTCTTCAAGTGGCAAATTCCTTTTTTCTTCCATGGTAAGGTTAATAATTTTAAAGTTAATAATTTTAAAGAAAGGCTCGCGTCTTGAAGTTCTAACATCTTCCTACCACCTTAAATATTTTTTTAAATACTAATTGCTTATTTAAACAAATAACCTGGGATCCCTCCTATTCCAGAGTAACTACAAAAAAAAGTGTCAAAAAAGATTGACATTTTCACATTATTTTATTATAATTTGCCTTAGGACGCTGGGACGAGCCCAACGGGATGTCCTTCTGGGCGTCCGTGAAGGTTAGTAAGAAAAAAATTAGAAAAGGTAAAGGTAGTATTATAGTATTATTTTTTTATTTGCATTATGCATTTACATGCACAATGCTTTCGTGTATGTGCCGTCCATTACCAACAGCCCCCAGAGAAGCCCTGGGGGCAAACTCCCGGATAAGGGATTCTACTTTCAGTATTAGAAAACAGTATGAGAAAGCGTTATTTTGTTGGGCCAAGGCCCAGCTTGTAATGATAAAATTTACCCTGCCGTAATAATGCTGTTGTCAAGCCCTCTAAAAGAGGGCGCTATTTTTTGTGGGGTGTAAGGCTACTGCCCATTTGGCACTATATATAAATGTAGTGCAGGGCTTTGGGTGGGCACGGTTGGCTATATTTGCTGTTTGTTATATTTTACAAAAGGGTAATTTTTACCACATTATTGTCTGCTCCCCGGGCGCAGCAAAAAAGATTGACATTATTTCTTAACTTTAATATAATTTTTAAGAGCAAAATGAATTATTTTGTCGTCATTATGAACCCAAATGCAGAATGCTACAGGGGAGATAATGGTGTTACAGCTTAAGAATATATACTTTAAATATAAGAAAACGAAGCAAGCGATCTTGCTGGAAAATTTTAACCTTCATGTTGAACCAGGTGGGTTTGTATGCCTGGTGGGGGCTTCCGGCATTGGGAAAACGACCTTGCTGAAACTATTTGCGGGGCTTTTAAAACCGCAGGCCGGGGAGATCAGGCGTGCCACTTCCAGAATTGGCTATGTTTTTCAGGAACCCCGCTTGCTCCCCTGGTGTACGGCTGAGGATAATATCGCCCTTGGTATGCATGCCTATAAATGGTCCCAGGAAGATTTGAAACGACGCCTAGCCGAATTGATTTCCCGTCTGAAGCTACAGGATTACCGGTTGCATTACCCTTCACAACTAAGCGGGGGGATGAGCCAGCGTGTGGCAATCGGGCGGGCTTTTGCCATCGAGCCGGACCTGCTGCTGATGGACGAGCCTTTTTCCGCCCTGGACGAGCATCTCAAGCAGCAGATGCGGACCATGCTGAAGAGGCTGATCCAATGGCAGGCCTGCACGACAGTATTTGTAACCCACGACATAAAGGAGGCGATGCTGCTGGCTGATCGCATTATCGTTTTGCGCGGACAGCCCTGCCGAATAGAAAAAGAGTTTTGGATTCCCTCATATCGGGGAAAGGATCGGGGTAAGGAAAACCGCCGTACGGATCCTGCCCTGGAAACTCAGATCCTTGAGGCCATGCGCTAGAGACGACGGGGCGTGACAAAAATTTTAAAGGGGGGTTTTCTGTTGAGTAGAAAAATAAGTAAAAAGTGGTTGCCTTTGTTGCTTTGTTTACTGTTGGGGGCCGGCCTGGTGCTGGGTTGCACTGGGCAGGAGACTTTGCCTACCGGTGATCCTGCTGCCGGCGAATCCGAAGGGGAAGGGGCTGCTGCCGGCGAAGGGTCTACCCTTTCCGAGTTGACGCTGGCCGTTTCCCCAGGACCGGTCAGTTTCCCTGTGGCCTATTTACTTGAACAAGAGGAAGAAAACACGGAAAAAGCCAAAATCAATACGGTGGACTGGAGGACAAACGAACAGCTGGTTTCCATGATCACAAATAAACAGGTTCATATTGCCGCAACCCCTATTGCCAATGCTATCAGGCTCTACAATAAGGGTTTTGACATCGAGCTGCTCTCCGTTGCCTGCTGGGGAACATTGTATGTGGTTGGCGCAGAAGATCTGCCCAACGGGCTGGAGGATTTAAAGGGGCAGGAGATCGGTGTAACGGACCAGGGCGGCATCCATGATCTGGTGTTCAGGCACCTTTTGGCGCAGAAGGGGATCGACGCCGATAAGGATCTGAACATAACATACCTGGATCTCCCGGAATCCTCCGCCAAACTGGCCACCGGCGATTTAAAATATGCAATCTTGAACGAACCGCAGGCCAGTATGGCTATTATGGGCGCCAAGAAAAATTCCATTACTTTAACGCGTGTTCTTGATCTGCAGGAACTTTGGGGCGAGGCAACGGGGACAGAAGGCCGCATCCCCTGGGCAGGTTTTGTCATGGTGAAAGGAAGCGGTATAGGGGACAAGGACGCTGCGGACTTTTACCGGCGCTACGAAGAGGCCTGCCACTGGGTCAATGCCAACCCGAAGGAAGCCGGGGCGATTGTCGAAAAACATATTGAGTGGATGAAAGCGCCGGCAGTCGAAAGCGGGGTGCCCTTTGCCAACCTGCAGCCTGCCAGGGGCCTGGATTGCAAAGCGGATATAGAAGCATTCTTTGACGAGCTGGACAAGACTGCTCCCGAAGATTTCCTGGGGGGTAAGCTTCCGGATGAGGAATTTTATTTTTAGCATTAACAAAGAACAGTTTTTTGCTGGGCTGGGGATCGTTGTTATTATCCTGCTATGGTACGGGCTATCCTGTCGTTATAACGCCGTGATCATGCCCTCCCCACAGAGTGCGTTAACTTCCCTGGTGGAGTTTTTCCGTACCGGGGAAGCC
The DNA here is from genome assembly GCA_050942625.1 of Dethiobacteria bacterium. Lineage (GTDB taxonomy): Bacteria > Bacillota > Dethiobacteria > DTU022 > UBA8154 > JBMNNS01. The sequence goes on along the minus strand of JBMNNS010000040.1, from coordinate 9,666 downwards.
CAGTCCCAGATGGCGATTACCTTTCAAAGGGCTGTCGGGGGGCTAACTTTTGGGATCCTGGCGGGGCTTTTAAGTGGGGTTCTGGCAGGGTCTTTCGAGCCCCTGGAATATATGCTCAGACCTGTTGTGCGCGTGCTCTTGTCCGTGCCGGCCATCATCTTTGCCGTAATGGCCATGGTTTGGTTTGGGATGGGGACAAAGATGGCCATTTTCCTGGTAGCGTTGCTTGTTTTTCCGGTCATGCATACGAATATCGTCCAGGGCTTCAAAGCGATCGACCACAGCCTTTTGGAAATGGTGGTGGTCTACCAGGTCCCGGTTTTGATCCGGATCAGGAAAATATATTTCCCGGCACTTCTGCATGCCTTCGTGGCGGGGTTTACTCTCTGTGCTACGTCGGCAGTGCGTTTGACGATCATGGCGGAACTGCTGGGGGCAAGGGAGGGGATCGGCCAAAAAATCGGTATTTCCCGGGCTTATCTAGAAACGGAAAAACTATTTGCCTGGGTTATTTTACTATTTCTAATCGTTGTTTCCCTGGAATGGCTGATCGTGCGCCCGCTAAACCGCTTTTCCCGGAAGTGGGAGGCGAACTAGTGGAAGGTTGGAAAAGTTGGAAGGTGACCATTTAATCCTGACCTTTAATTGATGGTGGTGGAATAGTTGTTTCTCTTTGAAAAATTGTAAGGGGGCGCAAAAGATGTCGAACGAAGCATTATGGCAGGATACAGTTGATTTTCACGGGCATATCTGCCCCGGCATCGTCGTAGGTTTTAGGGCTTGTGTTTTGGCGTTGAAAACGTTGAACAGCTCCTTCAGGGAGTTGGGTAAAACCCACCTGGCTTTTTGCGAGAACGACGTCTGCGGGATAGATGCCGTGCAATACGTGACGGGATGCACGCTGGGCAACGATGGGCTCATCATCGATAAGAGGGGCAAATTTGCTTTTAGTTGGGTGGATAAGAAAACTGGTGCCGGGATCCGCGTCCTTCTCAAGGCCAACCTTTGGGCTACCAACGAGCCGCTGTACCTGCACCGCAAAGTGAAAGAGGGCACCGCTACAGAAGAAGAAAAAAAACAATGGTTTAAAATTCGTGATCAGCGGGGCAAGGAACTAATGGAATTGGAGGATAAGGAATTGCTGGAGGTTCAGCAGGTGCAGATGAAGTTCCCCGGCAAAGCCCGTTTGTTTCCCTTCCTGACCTGCGCGGGATGTGGGGAATCCTTCATGGAATCCTGGGCCACAATCGAAGACGGCCAAACATATTGTAAGGCCTGCCGGCCCTAAGACGACAGGGGATGGTTTGAGACCACTGAAAAGCCTAGTCTTATAAAAACTATTTATTATCATTCTGTTTTATTGTCATTCTGTTTTAGTCATCCTGTTTTTTATTGTCATCCTGAGCGATAGCGAAGGATCTTGGTTTTAGCTGCTTAATAGATTCTTCATTCACTTCGTTCATTCAGACTGACACAAAAAGAATAAGCTTTGCCTTCGATCTGCTTATTTCTAAAATGATACATTTATCATCATGGATAGCAGACGTTAGGGTACAACTGGAAACGGTTGTGCCTCCCGTTTTGGAAAGGAGGTTGTTAATTTATATCTTGCTATCGCATTTTCCAACGGGAAATTGCGATGTTTATTTTTCTCAAAAGAAAATGGAAAAAAGGGGAGAGTGAATATTATATGCACATTGGTTTGGGTTTCATTATATAAAAAAGCAGGAGGCATGATTAATGATAAAAACAGATATCCCGGCTCCCTTAATAAATTGGCCGGAATTACTTCGTTTAAGCCGTCTTCATATGTCTGAAAATAAATCGGAAAAAGGCGTTATGTGGGATCATGCCGCTGATATGTACAACAAAATGGCAGCTATGGAGCGAGAATATACTATTGCCCAGTTGGATGCCTTCGACACCTCGCCTGAAGATACAGTCCTTGACGTTGGTTGCGGCCCCGGGCGTATATCCGTCCCAATGGCCCAGCGTGCTAAAAGTGTAACTGCCATAGATAATGCTGAAAAAATGTTGCATTATTGTAAAGAAAATGCACGGAAGGCAGGAGTCCAGAATCTGACTGCCTTGTTGCTTGATTGGAAGAATGCAGTCCTGGGAGAGAATCTTGAAAAGCACGATATTGTAATCGCCTCCCGTTCCGAAGGAATGAAAGACATTGAAAAACTGACCTCTTTTGCCCGAAAATATGCGGTGATGATAGCATGGGCAAATTCCCCCTGTATTCCCGATATTCTGGGTGATCTTTTCTACGGGACAAGCGCCTATAAAAAGAGAGGTTCGCCTGGGCAAAGAGATCGTCGTTTGGGCTATAACATATTCTATAACATGGTTTATGATTTGGGCTATGATCCCAATATTAAGATTGTTACCGATGGTTTTACCAAAGACTATGCTGATTATGAAGAGGCCTATGACGATTTACGGACGCTCGGCAAGATTGAAGACGATGAAATGGAAGTTTTCCGCAATAATTGTAACAGGTGGTTAAGTGAAAACGAGAAAGGAGGTATTACATTCCGCAGAGAAACAAAATCCTTTGTTCTTTGGTGGTCGCCTGAAAAAAGATTTTAATTATCGTAAAAAAATGGAGGGGAAAGAAATTGAAAAAGTATACATTCTTATTTATAACCCTTATCATGGCAACAATACTGTTTGTGGGTTGTGGCAATCAAGTTGCAGTAGATCCGGAACCTGGAGAAGAAGCCGAAGAAGCAACTACAAAAATTATCACCGATATGGCCGGCAGTGAAGTCGAGATAACCACTGACATCCAAAGGGTTGTTAATCTTTGGCCTGCTTCCAACGCTGCTATGCTCTGCATGGGAGCCGGCGATAAGCTGGTCGGAACTACCGATTTTACAAAAAAATTGCCCTGGAGTCAATTTGTTTATCCCGGGATTGTCGACGTTCCCACCGCAACCGATAATGCAGAAGAACTGTTGGAAATCGATCCCGATTTAATCATCACTCCCACCAACGATGTTGCTGTTAACCTGCGTGAGGCAGGTCTGCCTGCTATAAATCTTATGTTTTCCAACTATGACGAAATGAAGCGGGCATTTGCCATTTTAGGAGATGCTCTCGGAGAAGAATATGCCGCCAAAGCTGCTGCGTGGTCTGAATTGGTTGATAACAACATAGCAGAGGTCTCCAATGCATTGGGAGACCTGGCGGAAGAGGACAAGCCCATTGTTTACTATATCCAGGGTCAAACCAATCAAGGTCTTTATTCTTCTTTTAGAGGCAATTCCATCATGAATGACTGGATTACTTACGGAGGCGGCATCTTTGCATCCGCTTTGATGGGTCTGGAGGGCACAGAAGTAACTGCAGAGGAGGTGCTCGCCCTAAATCCTGATATTGTAATCATCGGCGGTCCTGCACAGCACGAGTTATATGAGGAATTAATGGCGGATGATGCCTGGAAAGATATTAATGCTGTCAAGAATAACAGGGTCTATACAAATCCTAATGGGCTTTTCCCCTGGGAACGTTTTGGTATGGAAAGTGCCCTGCAAATTAAATTTGCTGCTTCTGTCATTCACCCCGATCTTTATCAAGTAGATATGATCGCTGAGGTACAGGACTTTTATAGGGAATTCGTTGGTATTGAACTTACAGACGAGCAAGCGCAGAACATGATTAACGGTTATGGTCCTTATGGCGAATAAAAGAAGAGAAGGGAATTAATAAACGGGCTTAGAGGAAGAAAAAGATGGAAGAGTATAAATCAGATGAAATAGCCGCCGTATTAAGAAGCAGTAATTTGAATAAACGCAGATATCTGACAACGCTGGCCGGCCTTACAGCAATCTTAGTTGCTGTGATATTGGCATCGCTCGTCCTCGGCAGGTTTAGCATGAGCATCATTGATGCGGTGAAAATTATTTTATCACCATTTTTCCCTATCCGGGCTACTTGGGACGGAACGATGGAAGCGGTTATTTTTAAACTCAGGCTGCCACGTATCTGTGCAGCATCTTTGGTAGGGGGAGCTCTTGCCCTGTCGGGAGCTTCCTACCAAAGCATGTTTAAAAACCCTATGGTCTCACCTGACATTTTAGGGGTGTCTTCAGGTGCCGCCTTTGGAGCTTCCCTGGCAATTTTTTGGGGCATGGGCCACAGCACAATCCAGCTATGGGCATTCGCCGGTGGAATAGCAGCCGTTACACTGACTGCAATGGTACCAAAAATGATGAAAAGCAGTTCCACTATCATTTTAGTATTGGCGGGGATTATCGTTGGAGGACTGATGACATCCCTCATGGGGATCTTAAGATATTTCGCAGATCCGGATACGGCATTGGCAGAGATGATTTATTGGGCTATGGGCTCTTTTGCCAGTATTAAGAAAACGGATCTGGTCAGCATGACTCCAGGTATTATTATCTGTGCAGCGGTGCTCCTTTTGATTCGCTACCGGCTCAATGTTATGTCATTAGGTGAAGATGAAGCAAAAACGCTTGGATTAAATATCAGGCAAACCCGCAACGTTATTATCTTTTGTTCAACCCTGTTGACAGCAAGCTCTGTTTGTATGGCAGGGACTATCGGCTGGGTAGGGCTGGTTATTCCCCATCTTGGCAGAATGCTGGTAGGCCCTGACAATCGCCGGTTGTTGCCGGCTACCTTAATTATGGGCTCTGCTTTTATGGTGATTATTGATACCCTTGCCCGTACATTGACTGCTGCTGAATTGCCCATTAGTATTATTACTGGTATCATCGGGGCACCTTTTTATCTGTATTTGTTATTAAAGCAAAGGACAAGGTTACAATGAAACATCATAAAGAAAATAATAAAAAAATAATGGAGGTACAGAATCTCTGCTTTTCTTTTTCAGAAGAACGTAAAATATTTCATGATGTATCCTTTTCTGTTTATCCCGGTGAGGTAATCTCGATTCTTGGACCTAACGGTGCAGGTAAAAGCACTTTGCTGAATTGTATAGCCAGTTTACTGACACCTGATAGCGGTGATATCCTCTTTAATGGTAACTCCATTAAAACCATGAGTATAAAGGATGTTTCCCGTTGTGTTGGTTATGTGCCCCAAAACCATTTTCCAGCCTATAGTTATTCGGTGCGTGATTTTGTGGTTATGGGCAGAACGCCTCATATGAGTATGTTTGCTCAACCAAAGGAAGAGGATTACAGATTAGTCCACGATACATTAAAGCAAATGGGAATCCTTCACCTGGCTAACAAACCCTATACAGAAATAAGCGGCGGCGAAAGACAGCAAGTCATTATCGCCAGAGCTATCGTTCAACAACCGCAAATTATTCTATTTGATGAACCGACCGCGCACCTGGATTTTGGGAATCAAGTCCGCATAATCAAAATGATAAAAAATTTATCATCGCAGGGATTTGCTATTCTTATGACTACCCACACACCGGACCATGTCATTATGTTGGGCGATCGTGTCGGTATTTTGGATAGAAGTGGTAAAATGACATTTGGTAGTATCGAAGATATCATGAGAGAGGATATACTTTCTGCAGTTTATAATACGGACTTAAAGTTGGTTTATGTTAAAGAAATTGGCCGTTTAACCTGTGTCGCCACAAGTTGTTCTTAGCTTAAGAAAAAGTTGGCTTCACCTGATTGCCATGGTAGTGACAGGGGACGGAAACCGCTGAAAAGCATGTTTTATTAAAAAAATGCAGAAGCGGCAACCCATGCATTGATGTATCACTGAACTGCTTAATAGATTCTTCATTCACTTCGTTCATTTAGAATGACACAATTTGGGACTTTTTCAGTGGTCTTGACGGTTCTCTGCCACCCCCCCTTGTCACCCTTGTCTGTCAATTTTGTTTCTTTCTCCGTCATCTACCAGCTATGCATTTTTAAATTACCGACCGCCCAGCCCGGTCTTTATTAACCATCTGCGCAACCTGTCAGCGACGGTGGATATCCCCACGTTCCATACAGATGCCTTAAATAAGGTCACTCCGCCTCTATACCGGACGCTGCCTGGACAGTAAACAAGTTTCCCCCAGGCTTATCCTTGATGAAAAATTGGTTAAAACAGTTGATTAAATGAGGATTTTATAGTACCCTAGCCTTGTATAAAGGGGGATTCAAATGCACCAAAGAAATTTCGGATTTGATACTCTACAGGTTCATGCTGGGCAGGAAGTCGAGCCCACAACAGGCAGCAGGGCGGTTCCAATTTATCAAACGACTTCCTATGTATTCAAAAATGCAGAACATGCAGCCAATCTTTTTGCACTGGCAGAATCCGGCAATATATATACCCGGATTACGAACCCGACAACTGATGTTTTTGAAAAACGCATGGCAGCATTGGAAGGGGGAGTAGGGGCCCTGGCTGTAGCTTCAGGTTCAGCGGCAGTTACCTATGCCATATTAAACATTGCCGGAGCAGGTGATGAAATTGTGTCCGCTGGTACATTATATGGCGGGACCTTCAATCTTTTTTCGTCCACCCTGCCGCGCCTGGGAATAAAAACAGTTTTTGTGAACCCGGATGATCCGGAAAACTTTCGTCAGGCTATTACCGACAAAACCAAGGCCCTATTCTTTGAAGTCATCGGAAATCCAGGTATCAACTTAATTGATATTGAAGCTGTAGCCAATATTGCCCACGAAAATGGTATACCTTTAATTGTCGACAATACTTTTGGCACCCCATATTTAATTAAACCAATTGAGTTTGGTGCTGATATAGTGGTACACTCAGCAACAAAATTTATCGATGGTCATGGAACATCGATCGGCGGGATAATAATTGACTCCGGCAAATTTGACTGGGTTTCCAGCGGCCGTTTCCCCGGTCTGACTGAACCTGATACAAGTTATAACGGCGTTATTTATGTTAATGAGGCTGGCCCAGCGGCATATATTACCAAAGCCCGGGTTCAATTATTACGTGATACCGGGGCAGCCCTGAGCCCCTTTAACGCCTTTCTGTTCCTGCAAGGATTAGAAACACTCTCCCTGAGAGTGGAGCGGCATGTTTCCAATAGCCGGAAGATAGCCGAATTTTTGCATCAGCACCCATTGGTAAGCTGGGTCAATTACCCCAGCTTGCCGGGCAATAAATATTATCATTTGGCCCAAAAATATTTTCCCAAAGGGACAGGCTCCATCTTCACTTTTGGCATCAAAGGAAGCATAGAAGAAGGTAAAAAATTTATTGATAGTTTAAAGATTTTCTCCTTGCTGGCCAATGTAGCAGATGCAAAGTCACTGGTTATTCATCCGGCCAGCACTACCCATGCTCAATTAAGCGCGGAGGAGCAAAAACTAGCGGGAGTGTCACCTGACCTGATACGTCTTTCCATTGGTATCGAAGATGTAAACGATTTAATCTGGGATCTTGACCAGGCTCTTTATAAAGCAGTAAAAAACCGCTAAAACGTTTTTATTTGCTTTATGATTGTATGTTGAAACCAGATGTCCTTCAAAGCAAGACCCCCATGGTGCGGCAACTTTACCTAAACGCGCATCTGCTGATGTTGGAGACTCTTCCGGACGTGGTGTATTCGCTCGATTGCCGGATGGCCAGATGGGCTATGGTGCAAGGCAGTATGGCTATAATGGATGGGGTATGGCAGCTCTTTCGGCGCATAATAAATGGGCCTCGTTGATATTCATGAGAGGAGCCGACCTTGAAGATAACGAAAGGCTGCTCGAGGGTACCGGTAAGAAAATACGGCATGTGAAGCTGCGTTCACCTGAACAGTTCGAGGAAAAGCGAAGCGCTTTGAGCAGATTGATCAGGGCAGCGTCAAAACTCAATAAGTAATAAGTAATGTAAATTTATTTTGGGTGTTAGCAAGAAGGAAATCAGTTTTTAATGTCAAACAAAAGCGGTATGAATAAGAATTAATATGAATAGAAAAGAGAAACGCCCTTTGAGCAGTTGTTGAATCTTAAGTGAATGACGGCAAATTGTTGTGACTCTTGTATTAGGAAAGGAGGTAGGATAAGAAAAGAAGACCTTAATTTGCCATTAACAATTTAATAAACAGAAGCGTTATGTAGTGATTGGATTTTCTAAACAAAAAAATGAAGGGGGAACCAATTATCATGGAAAGAGCTAGAAAGTTTTTGATAGTCACTTTGACTCTCATTTTAGCTTTATTTATTTTTGGCTGTACCCAGCCCGGGACGAGCAATGTGGAAAATGGAGAAATTGAAAATGGGCAAACCGAAGCAGGCGGGGCCGAAGAGGAGTCCTCTGCTGAAGGGGAAGAAGGCAACAAAGAAGACGTGGAAGGTGCTGCGGCAGAAATTGGAGAGTGGAGCATTACGATTGAAGTAATGGGTGAAGAACCGCTGGAATTTTCTAATTCTGATGCCGAGCAACTGGGCCCGGTGGAGATAGCGGCAGCAATGAAAGACGGGGAAAATATCGGTGAAGAAGAGATTTGGACCGGAATTTTGCTGGAAGATCTTTTAGAATTTGTTAACGTAGAAGAATTCTCCGTTATTTCTGTAATTTCAAAAGACGGGTCCGCCCGCGAGTTTGACCCGGAAAGAATTAGCGAGGGTGCAACTGGAATTGGTTGGATGGTAAACGGCGAGCCGTTGGATGCAGAAAGTGGACCGGTACAGTTTATCGCCGATCAAAGAGGTCCGAAATGGTGGGTTAAGCAGGTAACCAAAATAGAGATTATTAAATAAAAATTGCCATCGACGATGAGAAAAAAGATCTTCTTAGCGGTTCTTATCTTTACACCACTTTTAACAATCGTTATATCGCTTTTTATTGGCAGATATCCGCTGACTATCGGGGAGGCGCTTACCGTTCTTGGCTATAAGTTTGGCCTTCTGGATGCGGATCTTCCTTTAAATAATATTAATGTGATCTGGAACATTCGACTACCGCGGGCCATTTTGGGAGCGATTGTCGGGGGCAGCCTGGCGGTTAGCGGAGCATCTTATCAGGGTTTGTTTAGAAACCCCCTCGTCAGTTCCGATATCCTGGGAGTAAGCGCCGGAGCAGGCTTCGGCGCTTCTCTGGCAATTATTTTTTTCCAGAACCAACCGTTGTTTGTCTACCTTTTTGCCTTTAGCTTTGGCATTGCCGCGGTTGTTTTAAGTTACCTGATCGGTTTTCACTATCATACAACGCCAACGATCATGCTCGTCTTAGGAGGCGTTATCGTAAAAGCTATTTTTTCTTCCCTCGTCTCCTTGTTAAAGTACATAGCCGATCCCTTTGAGCATTTACCAAGTATTGTTTTTTGGCTCATGGGGAGCCTGGCTACTGCCAGGTACGAAGATTTGTTACTTGCTGCCCTGCCGATGGCTGCAGGAATGCTCGGTCTGGTGGCGATGCGCTGGCGCCTGAACATCCTCTCCATGGGAGATAAAGAGGCACAGGCTTTGGGAGTAAATGTTTTATTTACAAAAAGCCTGGCGATTTTCTTTGCAACCGTTTCTACTGCTGCGGCAGTCTGTGTAAGTGGAGTAATCGGTTGGGTGGGGCTTGTTATACCCCATATCGGTAGAATGCTTGTCGGTAACAATAATACAGTATTAATCCCGGTGAGCATTTCAATTGGAGCATCGTATTTGGTTCTTGTCGATAATCTAGCCAGAACGCTTACAGGTTCGGAAATCCCGCTGGGAATTCTAACATCAATTATCGGCGCACCCTTTT
>JBMNNS010000039.1:0-14475 GCA_050942625.1 Dethiobacteria bacterium | reverse complement strand
TTAAAACAGACAGGTTGCGAAAAATTCTTGAATATTGGGTCCTGCATGGAATATGGCGACAAAAAGGAAATTGTCAAGGAAGATGCTCCCCTGGAGCCTTTTAATATTTACGGCAGTACTAAGGCCGCAGCAACAATTATGGCACACCAGCTTGCCATAGAATATAAAATTGACATTGTGACACTGAGGGCTTTTGGCATCTTCGGGGAAAACGAAGGAAGCCACAAATTTTTTCCCCACCTTATTCTGTCGCTGCTGAGCGGCTCTGCTGTAAATTTAACCGCCTGTGAGCAATACAGAGATTACTGCTATATAGACAATATAATAGATGGATTTATACTGGCAGCTAAGGACAAAAACAGCAAGAATGATATCTTTAACATTGGCAGTGGCGTTGTTCATCAGTTGAAATATTACGTAGATATGGTCTATGCGCTCATGGGAAATTCCGGTAAACCCAATTATGGGGCTATACCTTACAGAACTGACGAAGTTTGGAAACCCCACCCGGACATTAACAAGATCAAAAAGGTATTGAAGTGGAAGCCCAAAATCAGTTTAAAGGAAGGGCTGCTCAGAACCATTGCCTGGTATGAAAAAAATTGCAATCAATATTATGGAATGGGAAGGTGAATAACCTTGCTGTCAGTAAGTCCAGTTATCCAGGCAGACATTAAAGTCATTTATGATGCTCTAGAAAATAAATTAAATCAAATTGAAGGAAGCAGGTGGCTGATCAGTGGCGGTGCCGGTTTTCTTGGTGGATACTTTCTAGACCTGCTGGATTATTGTAATAAGAATATCTTTCAGAAACCCTGCCGTATTATATGTATTGAAAACTTTATTTCCGGTACACTGGCCAGGATTCAGCACCTGAAGGACAATAAATATATTGAGATCATCAAAGCCGATCTTGTCAAACCAATGCAGTTTAAAGGCAATTTCGATTATATCATTCATGCTGCCAGTATTGCCTCTCCCACCTTTTATCGGAAATATCCGCTGGAAACCATTGAGACAAATGTGCTGGGACTGAAAAATTTGTTGGACCTGGGAAAAAACACGGATTTAAAAAGCTTTTTATACTTTTCAACCAGCGAAATTTACGGGGATCCGTCACCCGAGTTTATACCTACCCCCGAACATTATCACGGCCACGTCTCCTGTACCGGGCCCAGAGCTTGTTACGATGAGTCCAAAAGGCTGGGAGAAACCCTGGCAGTAAATTACTACCGGCAATATGGCCTTCCCGTCAAAACAGTCAGGCCCTTTAACATTTATGGACCAGGCTTAAAACTGGAAGACAAAAGGGTTATACCTGACTTTTTTAAAGAAGCCCTTTACAACAAAAAAATTACTATTTTCAGTGATGGCAGGCCAACAAGAAGTTTTTGCTATGTAAGAGATGCCATAACCGGTTTTATGTTAGCCCTGCTTTCCCATTACGATGGAGAGGCCTTTAATGTGGGGAATGACGAGTTAGAGATTAATATTAAAACTTTGGCAAATATGATTGCCAAACTGGTAGGTGGAGTTCAAATAGAATTCGGCCAAAGCAATGAGGCAGATTATCTTACGGATAATCCCCAGAGAAGATGTCCCGATTTAACAAAAGCCAGGACACTTCTCAACTATGAGCCGAAGGTGAATCTGGAGACAGGACTAGAAAAAACGTTGGCATGGTACAAAGAAGTATATCGATTATAGCAGAGGAAAGAGAATGAATATTACCATTATTGGAACCGGATATGTAGGACTAGTGACAGGAGCATGCCTGGCTGCCAGAGGACACCAGGTAACCTGTGTCGATAAAAAGCAGGAAATAGTTGAAAAAATCAACAAAAGGCAAACGCCTATTTACGAACCAGGATTGGAACAAATTATTAAGCAGGTTGTCGCTTCCGGTAATTTGGTTGCCACAACTGAGCTGAGAAGCCCGGTGCTGGCTTCAGAAGTATCAATTATCGCTGTGGGCACTCCTTTTGTCGATGGAAAAATTGACTTAAGATATATTAAAAATTCCGCCAGGGAAATTGGCGCCGCCTTAAGGGAAAAAGATGATTATCATATTGTCTGCATCAAAAGCACAGTGATTCCAACAACCACAGACACTCTGGTAAAAAATATCCTTGAAACTGCTTCGGGTAAAAAACCCGGTGAGTTTGGCTTGGCCATGAATCCTGAATTTTTACGAGAGGGCAATGCCGTCGAGGACTTCCTCTCTCCCGACAGGATCGTAATAGGGGCAGACGATAGTTCCAGCTTTGCCGGGATGGAAAAAGTATACGAAAGTTTTGGGGACGTTCCGATAATCCAGGTAAGTTTAAGGACGGCTGAAATGATTAAATATGTTGCCAATGCTTTATTGGCAACATTGATATCTTATTCCAACGAAGTTGCCTCCATCTGTGAGACAATAGGCGGAATTGATATCAAAGAAGTGTTGGAAGCGGTAACGCTAGACAAAAGACTTAACCCCAGGATCGAAAACAAGCTGGCAAACCCGGAGATAAACCAATACCTGCGGGCTGGATGCGGTTTTGGCGGCAGTTGTTTCCCCAAGGACGTTCATGCACTCGTTTCATTTAGCATTAAAAAAGGGTACCTACCGCGCATAATGACATCCACCCTGAACATCAATAAGGAACAACCGCTGCGCTTGCTCAGCAGGCTGGAACAAAAGCTGAACACTTTTCATCATAAAAAGATTGCAGTCTTAGGCCTGGCCTTTAAGCCAGGAACCGATGATGTGAGGGAATCTCCCAGTATCACTCTCATCACCAGTTTACTGGAAAAGGGGGCCAGGGTTTTTGCAGTTGACCCCATTGCAACCAAAAATATGGCCTCAATTCTTCCTGAGGCAGACCCCAAACTTATCTACACAACGGACTACAAAATTGCCCTGGGAAACGCCGATGCTGTCATCCTGGTCACCCCCTGGCCCGCCTTTCTCAAAATACAACCGGGAGAATATGCACAGATGATGAAAAATCCGCTTGTGGTGGATGGCCGCAGGGTTCTGGAGAAAGAATCACTGGAAAAGGCAGGGTGTTTTTACCTTGGTGTTGGTTTGGCCTAGAAAGGGGTGAATCTGATATGCCGTCAAAAAGTGAAATTATAAACATGATACCCTTTGAAGATGCCCGGGGTTCCCTGAAGAAAATACTAATGCAAAGTCAATTGGAAAGCGCCAATATTGAAGAAGTATACCTCATTTATACTAATAAAGGGTGCATAAGGGGCAACCATTACCATAAAAACACCCTGGAATATTTTACTGTTGTGAGCGGCCGGGCCGTCATTGTTCTGAAAAATCTGGCGGAAGGAACCTTGCAGAAATTGGAGTTCTCAGCCAATGACAATAAGATCATTAAAGTGCCTCCGGGCGTAGCCCATGCCTTTAAAAACGAAGCTGAAGAACCCCTGATCATTCTGGCCATATCCACCAGAGAATACAATCAACTGGACCCTGATACCTTTTCAATTAAAATAATATAATTTGGGAAAGGGGTGTAGCTTATGACCCATTACTACTGCTCAACATTTAGCAAGGGATACGCTTACAGGGGGTTGTTATTGTATAACTCCCTTGAGCGTTGGGATAAAAATTTTCATTTTTTTATGATCTGCCTGCATGACGAGGTAGAAGAACTGTATCAACAAATGAACTTAAAAAAGGCAACAATCATCCCCCTATCCGCCATAGAAAAAGAAGATCCTCAACTGCTGGCAGTGAAAGAAACACGTAACGAACAAGAATATGCCTGGACCTCAAAAGCATCAGTAATGCTGTATATACTTGATAATTTCAAGGAAATAGATCATCTTGTCTGGCTAGACGGAGACACATACTTTTTCTCCGATCCAGAGCCCATCTTTGAAGAATGGGGCCGATTTTCTATCGTGCTCACCGAGGAAAGATGGAATAAAGCAAATAGGAAGAATATAAATCGCTATGGAATTTATAATACAGGTTTTATGGGATTTAAAAGGGATGAACAGGCAAGACAATGCCTAAATTGGTTTAGAGACAGGCTAATAGAGTGGTGTTATGTCAAAAGTAAAAATGGCCTTTGGAGTGACCAGGTTTATGTAAATGATTGGCTGGAGAGATTTGCCAACGTCGGTGTAATCAAAAATATGGGTGTAAATGTTACTCCACCTATGGTTATAGACAATAAAGTAACTAATGATGGCAATTATGTCTATATTAACGGGGAAAGGCTCATATTTTTTCACTATACCAAATTCAGATACTACGATGGCAACGAATTTGAACTCTGCAGCTATATCAAGAACTTTTCCGATCCTGTGATTAAGTGGATTTACCTGCCGTATATACGAGCTTGTAACGATATAATGGAGCAAATACGCCAGGTTAACCAAAACTTTTATCAGGCAATCAGTCCAAAGGGACAATTTATCAGAAATTATTTTAATCTGAAGGCCAATGAAAAGGCTGACAAAAAAGCTCCCAACATCTGCACCTTGTTAACGAAGGACTATTTAATTCAAGGCCTGGCACTTTATTATTCCCTGAAAAGATATACTCCCCGCTTCCAACTCTGGATTTTATGCGTTGACGATATAGCTTATACTTTACTGGAAAAAATGAACCTGGCCCATGTAACCCTGGTCAGCCTAGAGAATATCAGGAATAGAAGGCTGGCCAGAATCGAGCGAAAAAGGCAGATTCATGAATTTTGTTGGACATTAAAAGGTATATTCGTCAATTATTTGCTCAAAAACAACTACAACTTAGATTCGATTTTATACATGGATGCCGATTTATTTTTCTTTAAGGATGTAAGGGAACTCTATAATGAATGGGGAGAATATTCCATCTTTTTAACAAAATTACATCTTAGTCCTAAATGGAGGCAAAAGCGCGGCAAATATTCAGCAGGGCTAATTGGTTTTAAAAGAGATAATACCGGAATAAGCTGTCTGAGAGATTGGAGTCGAAAATGCCTGAATTGGTGTTATGATAGGGAGGAATACGGGTTGTGGGGGGATCAAATATACCTGGATAAATGGCCACGATTCTTCCCTAATATAAAAATATCAGAAAATAAAGGCATCAATCTTGGCCCCTGGGGCATTCGGAAAAGTTCGAAGATCGAGGTGAAAGATAATGTCTTCTATTTTAACAACCAGGAGCTGGTATGCTATCATTTCAGCGGATTTAAAGTAATTAATGAAAATGAATTTGTTTTATGCAGGTATAAAAAGAAAACCATAAAAGCTGAAAATATCTATTCCTTATATGTAAAGGAAATCCGAAAAATAATAGCAGAAATAAAATCCTTAGATAGCAATTTTATGAAAAAACTCGTAATTAATCAGGAGTCAGTAAATTAATAAGGAGAAAGCTTATGATTGAGCATAAAATAATCAGAAACAAAATGAAAAAAAACTCTGCCTTGCTGGAGCACCCTCTCATATCGGAACATATTCCGGAAACTGTTTGGTATAACGCTCAAAACCTGAAAGAAATGCTGGCCCGTTACAAGGTTATCTATATTAAACCTAACGCCGGGAAGCAAGGTAACAGGATCATTCGTGCCAGGATGGTTGATAAATCAAATGTTATCCTTTCGTATAACAACTCCTCCAAAAATATATTGTTGTCCGATATCTCAAATGAGCTTGAGGCCATCATGGCAAAGAGAAGGTATATTATTCAAGAAGGAATTGACCTGGCAACCTACAGGGATTGTCCTTTTGATATACGGATGGTAATGCAGAAACCTTATACTACCTGGGAGCTGACACTGACGTCAGCTAAAGTTGCCCTGCGGGAAGATGCTGTGGTGACAAATGTATCCAAAGGAGCGCAGGACTACCCCCTAAATTATATTTTGCAGCAATACGATCAAAAGCAAGACCCGTTGGCCACCTTAAGGGAACTGGTTAATTTTGCACACCAAGTTTCCAATATCCTGGGCTCCCAGCTCCCCCTCAGGATCATAGGCCTGGATCTGGCTGTTGATAAGAAAGGCAAGGTTTGGTTCATAGAAGCCAACACCCAGCCCCAATGTCGCCGCTGTCAACTGGTCAACGATAAAATATCTCTACAAAAATACAAACAAGCAAAAAGAATAATCAAGAAAAAAGGTTATTATTAAGGAAGCACAAAGCGGAATTTTTAAGATGAGAATTCCTTCAATAAAAATTCCGCTTTATTATCCATTCCCAGGATACCCCTTTTCAAGCTGAAATGGTTACGAACACTTCTCCTTTCCTGAAACACCCCTCAGGGATCATTCCTTTTTCAGGCCGGCAATCCGGTAGAGCAGCTTTAAATCCAGGTTATTGCTGAGAACATCAGCCAGACGATCATAGTCGGCTTCCCGTCGCTTCTTGTTGTTGACCGGCTCCTCTTCCTCACTCAGGGAATCCTCTTCCTCTCTTATTCCCAGATTATTGATGAAGGGCACCACGCCGAGCACGGGTAGCCCCGTGCGCTCCTCTAAAAAGTCAAGTGCCGGCGTTAGGAGGCTTGCATCTCCTCTAAACTTGTTGATAATAAATCCCGCGATCTGCTTTCTTTCACGAGGCGTTAAAAGCTCAAGAGTGCCAATGATGGAGGCAAAAGCACCTCCCCGGTCAATGTCAGCTATTAAAATAACCGGGGCTTCCGCCAGGAAAGCAATTTTCATATTGACAATATCCCTGTCTTTTAAATTAATTTCGGCAGGGCTGCCGGCACCTTCAATAACCAGCATTTCATAATTTTCGCGCAGCTTTTTTAAAGCATCTACGGCTATAGATAGAGCCTCGGGAAGATATTTTCCCAGATACTCCCTTGCGCTCATATCGGTGAGAGGTTTGCCAAGGACTACCACTTGTGAAACCATATCCTCCTTTGGTTTCAGCAGGATCGGATTCATCTCCACCGTAGCAGTTAAGCCTGCAGCTTCAGCCTGAACCCCCTGGGCATACCCAATCTCCCCTCCATCCCTCGTGAAATAAGTATATGATGCCATATTTTGGGATTTGAAGGGTGTCACCCTGATGCCATCACGGTAAAAAAGACGGCACAAACCGGCTGCTAAAATGCTTTTTCCCACACTTGACGAGGTGCCCTGCAGCATGATACATTTTCCTAACAAATATTTTTTCCTCCTTTTATAACCAATAACTTCCTGGCCCAGGCTACCACTTCTTCAGCAAGCGGGTAAATTTCTCTCATTCCAGAAAAACCAAACAGAACTAGCTTAAAGTGGTAAACCGCTTAATATAGGTTGAATTTAACTCTTTGCCGCTGGCGGATCGGATGTCCTTTTTCACAATAATGACATAGCTTTGACCGGGGAGATAACCACCTGGAGGCGGCGGTATCAGGGCTGTCTTCCCATCTGTGCCGGGTACCGGCTCGATGTTTACCGGATCACCGTTGGCATCCAGGATCTGGAGGTTGGCAGAAGTGAGTTTGTCTGGGTCCACCTGGTCGTTGAAGGTTACGGTCCAAGTGTAATCCAGCGGCACATCGAACTGCTGACTAAATTCATGCGAATCGTCCGATCCGGCCGAAACACCTGTTAGATTCATGCTTTTTGTAGTGGTTTGCCCCGAAGGCCACGGCGTTATTCTTACGGTCTTTTTTGGAACCGGTCAGCGTCGTTACTTTGCTGCCATTACGGTAAATATCCAGCTCCAGATTGCTCACCTGATCCACCTTTACTTCATCGGGCAAAAATACCTGAATAACCGTATCCTTGCCGGCAACAAAGTCGGTGGCTGGCTGATAATGGTCATCATCCTGATACTGATAGCGGCCCAGCACCTGGTTGGGCTGGATGGCCTTAGCACTTGGCTTTTGGTTAATCTTATAATTAATAATCATCTCAGCTCGGCCGTTTTCATCGGGCAAGGTATGCCGAACTGTGCCACTGTCTCTGAATTTATCGTCACTAAATGTCAGTTCACCTTCTATTGCACTACCAGATGGATGGTTATACATCCGGTCATACCAAACTTGTTCGGCTAGATCAACAGCCCCGTAGGCGCTCATGTCGGAAAGTGTTTCTGATTTAGTATCGGTGCCGTCGAAATTCTGGTAAGCGGAATGATATTCGCCAGAAACATCAATATAATCACCCAAGGTATCGTACTCAATAAAAAAGAATGGTTCAAACCACATCCGATAACGAACCGGTTCATTATCCGATTCGGGCGGAATGATTTCAAACCCAAGAACGGCACCGCCTTCCGGATGGTCATTACTCGGCATGCTATAACGCCAGGTTGTCACAACTGTACCTGTAAAATCCCTGATTTCCCACCCCTTGTCTGGGAACCACTTTTTTAAAGTGTAAGTTTCCCATATGTTATTGGTCCCGCCGCCCTGGCAGCTTAAGCTGTAATCCTTCTCATTTGGTTTAGGTTCTAAATAAGGATGGCCATCCTGGGTTAATCCCACGCGCTCAAGCTTAGTAGTGCCGCTTGCCTGCATTGAAAAGGAGTCGTTAATATTCTCGCGGCGATAGACCTCCCCCTCATCATTTCTCAATTCCCAGGACTTAGCATAGGTCGAAGTAATAATAACCTCCCAATCCACCTCAACCTCATTCGGTATGGGCGGGGTGCTGGCTGCGGCCGGCGAAGGGAAAACTAAGCCCAGCATAAAAACGACAATAAACAGTGATAGGAATAAACGACCTTTCGTTTTCATAAATTTTTCCTCCTTTAACCACAATTAACCACAATTGCCTGTTCATATTTTACCATATTGTTACTTGTTTTTTCTGATTATCGGCAAATTTTTTTGTCTCACCACCGCCAAGGGCACCGTACGGTTTTTATTGCAATTATCGTTCATATTAGTTATAATGTAATTACCAAAGTCCGAAAATCTGTAGGAGGTGCTACAATGTTTATCACGGCTACCGAATTAAAAAACAACCTAGGCAAGTACCTGGACCTTGCTAACAAAGAGGATATTATTATAACGAAAAATGGCAAACAAATCGCTAAGCTTACCAGCGTTACTAAAAACAAACAAGCAATTGCGGAATCGTTAATGGGTATACTTCCCTCTGATATAACTTTAGAAGAAGCCAGGGAGGGGCGACTACAGCGCCATGAAAGTATTGATTGATACCAATGTAGTATTAGATGCCCTGGCAAAACGTCCTCCTTTTTATGATAATGCCAAAAAAATATTCTTTCTTGCCGCAGAAGAAAAAATTAATGCTTTCATCACCGCTAACAGTGTTACGGATATATATTACCTAATTCGTAAAAACCTTGGGAGTTCTGAGGAAGCGAAGTTAGTTCTATTTAAACTTTTTATCCTTTTCCAGATTATTGATGTAACCGGAGAAGATTGTAAAAAAGCATTGGAACAGAATATCACCGATTACGAGGATGCTTTATTAGCCACTTGCGCCCGAAGAAATAAATTAGAATATATCATCACCCGGAATATAAAGGACTTTACAAACTCTTCAGTTCCCGCAATTTTGCCTGAGCGTTTTGTTTCAATGTACCCTTAAGCTAGAGTCGAGTAGATGTGAGCTTTTAAAAGCTATTGTTTACAAGTTTTACAAGGAGCTAATTCCAATACCTGGCCGTTTAAACGTGAAAGGTAGCAACGATACTGTCTGCATCTTCAGCTCCGTAGTAAAAATAAGAGATAATAAAATAACGGGAGGGCGTGTTTGTGCTGCCGGAAAAAATAGAAGCCGAATATACCAATAGAACCAAGCAGGTAAACTCTTTCATCGTGATGGATATACTGGAAAAAACACAGGAAATGGAAGCCTGCGGTGAAGATATCGTTCACCTGGAAATTGGGGAACCTGATTTTGACACCCCACAGCCGGTGAAAGAAGCTGCCTTGCAAGCATTGAGTTCGGGAGATACCCACTATACCCACAGTTTGGGCAAATTGGCATTGCGGGAGGCTATTGCCGACTTTTACGGGCGCAAATACGGGGTTGAATTGTCTCCGGAGCAAATTATCGTTACCTCCGGTTCCTCTCCCGGGATGCTGCTCATCTTTGCTGTGTTAATAGAACGTGGGGATGAGGTAATTCTTCCTGATCCGCACTACTCCTGCTACCCCAATTTTATCCGTTTCTTTGAAGGTAAGCCTGTCTTTATTCCGGTGCAGGGAGAGAACGGTTTTAAGTACCGCCTCGATGATATAAAAAAAGCGGTCAACACCAGGACTGCTTTCCTGATGCTCAATTCTCCCGCCAACCCCACAGGCTCTGTCTATAACAGTTATGAGTTGCAAGAGTTGACGGCGTTAGACCAGATAATTGTCTCAGACGAAGTATACGCGGGGCTTGTTTACGGGGAAAAGCAGCATACCATTTTGGAATATACAAAGAAAGCCTTTGTTATCGGCGGGTTCTCCAAGATTTATGCCATGACTGGATGGCGCCTGGGTTATGTAATCGCACCACCAGAATATATCCGCCCCATGCAAAAGCTCCAGCAAAACCTTTTTATTTGTGCCGCTTCTTTTGCCCAGGAGGCTGCCGTTACAGCTTTGACCTGCTGTGACCGGCATGTAGCTTCAATGGTGGAGGTCTACGATTGTCGTCGCCGCTATTTGCTTAACCGTTTGAAAAAAGCAGGTATTGCACCCCCCGTAGATCCCAAGGGGGCTTTTTATGTTCTTGCCGATGTGCGCAAATATACTGCGGATTCTCTTACTTTTGCCTTTGAAATTCTAGAAAAAGCAAAGGTTGCCGTGGCCCCAGGGATAGATTTCGGACAAAACGGAGAAGGTTACCTGCGGCTCTCCTATGCCAATTCCTTGGAAAATATAGAGGAAGGGCTGAACCGTCTGGAAGCTTACCTTTACAGCTTAAGATAGCCGCTATTGTCATCCTGTATTGTCATCCTGTATTGTCATCCTGTATTGTCATCCTGTATTGTCATCCTGTATTGTCATCCTGTATTGTCATCCTGTATTGTCATCCTGTATTGTCATCCTGTATTGTCATCCTGTATTGTCATCCTGAGCGATAGCGAAGGATCTTGGTTTTAAGCTGCTTAAGATTCTTCATTCACTTCGTTCATTCAGAATGACAGGGTTCCGGACTTTTTCAGTGGTCTCGAACCATTTGCTTGATTTTCCTTCGAAAAGACTAACAAATAAGCTGGCAGGTAAATATAACAGCCAGCTTTAGGAAAACTTCACTTTCTATCCACCAATTTCTTTAACACAACCGCAAACTCTTCCCGGGTAATATTGTCCTTCGGCCTATTGCCGTCCAACCAACCTTCCTTCTTCGCCCATTCCCAATCTTCCTTCGCCCATGCACTAGGTTGGTTTTTGTCCTGCGTCTCGGTTCCACCTCCCGTTAATTCTTTCTGGACGTCTTGCTTAAACTTTGTCCAACCAGCCCAATTTGCCGGCCATTATCCGCGGGCATACTTTCCCGTTCCAGTCGTAGTGCCGGCGGAGGCGGTCCACTCCCCAGCCTCGCTCTTTAAGCATTTTCGCCACCAGCCGGGCGGCGTTCTCCAGGGTCTTCTGCCGATCTCCGCTCTCGCAAATCTCAATACCTATACTCTTTCTATTTCCTGTGCCGCTTCCCCCGTCTCCCGCATGCCAGGCCATTTCATTCAGGGGGATGGCCTCTATGGCTTCGTGATCGTCGATGCATATGTGCCAGGAAGCGACCCTATTATTAGTTGGGTTGGTTAGCCAGGCACGTTCGTTTCGGGCCGTGGAACTGGGGTTGGCGGTAGAGTGTATAGTAATATATTCCGGGACCAGTGCCAACCCCGGGCGGCGGTTGTACGAGGTATTTGCGGGAATATGATCGATAATATAGTTCTTTTTGTTCACAGCTCTTACGCAGCCACCTTTTTTATAATTTTATAAAATTGCATAGTAATTTATAGTATTCTGTATGCGCTCAAGTATCCAGAATTTTGCAACCATTCAAAAACAAGTTCTGGCTTTTTCCTCAACAGATTATTACTCTATTACTTTATGCTTTAATCCCTATTTTGGCTCCTATTCTGAAGGCCGATTTCTGAATGTTATTAACAAAACTTCTATAAAGGCTCCCTAAAAAATAAAAGAAAAACCTTTAAAAGAAGCTTATAAAACAGCTCTTCTTAAAATTGGTTTTCCCGGTTTTCCCTGGTTTTCAGGGGGCGGCTTTTAGAGCAAAAAAAGACCCGATTTAGGGCCTGTCAATAAAACCAAGTTTTTCTTTTAAAGCGGTTTGTAAAACATTTGAAAAGTTTATACCTTCACGTTCAGCCAAGGTGTTTAACCACTGCGGAATGGTAAGAGTTTTTTTAACTGCCTTGTTTCCGTATTTTCTTGAATAATTATCTAGGTCGATACTAACAAGGCTCACAAAGCCATTTTCGTATTCATCAGCAACAATACTTTTAATATCCGAGGCTTGTGGGATTCGTTCATTATTTTCTACTGAATCTAACAACCATCCGGAAGCTGCATCAATCGCCATATCCATGGCTTCAGACAAAGTATCGCCTTCAGTAATACATCCGGATAAATCCGGAAAAATTACTGTATAGCCACCTTCTTCGCAGGGGTAGAAACAGGCTGGGTAAACCAATTTCACTATAAAAACCTCCTTAATTTTATTCTTGCTTAAACAAGAGGGACTTATTTCAGTCCCGCTTGCTTGAGGATTGATTTTACTGTTTTGATTTTTAAATCCTTACCAGTGTGATAAGGGATTGATATTTTTCCGGGTTTGGATGGATGTATGTAGTAGTAATGTGACCCTTTGGTATATGAGTATTTCCAACCGTCTTTTTTTAGAATGGCTTCAATCTCCCGGAATTTCATTGTTTCTTCATCTTCCTTTGCTGATTATATTATAGCACGTATTACACGTATTGTCAAGAAAAACCTACCACAGGTAGGTTGTTTCAGGAGATTACAATCCGCAAGAACTGTCCGAGACCACTGAAAAAGCCGGTTTTATAAAAAACTGCCGCTTTTCATTCTGTATTGTCATCCTGAGCGTTAGCGAAGGATCTTGGTTTTAAGCTGCTTAATAGATTCTTCATTCACTTCGTTCATTCAGAATGACAGGGTTCCGGGCTTTTTCAGTGGTCTCGGACTGTCCCGTGGTTTCCTGATTATTTTGGCCGGCACACCTTTTGCTTTTACTCTAATACTTTATTGCGCACAATCGCAGCTGATATTGCCAGCTACTATTTCTTGCCACTCTCCAAGAACATCATGTGTCCAGCAATCATCAGCTCCGGCTGCTTCACGCATGACCAAAGCTAAAATATATGTTAGTTCCTTGACAGTTGCACCAGCCTCCAAGGCTTCCTTAAAATGCTTGAGAACACAGGGTTTGGAACGAGCTTTAATCGCCAGTGCAAAACAGATAAATTGGTATGTTTTTTCGTCGATCATCCTCTTTTCGGCATACAATTTATCAATTTCATCCAGTTTTTGGACAAATTCGGGAAAAAACTCCTCCAACATACGCATGTCTTCACCTCCCCTCCGGTATAAATTAATTCTGAACGCTGGCCTTGATTATTTTGGCCAGCTCACCTTTAGGCGGTAATTTACCGCAAAACTTCACATCCCCGTCAATCATCAAACCTGGCGTAAGCATTACTCCTGCTTTGGCGATTTCTTTGATGTCAGTTACTTTCTCTACGGAGGCATCGAGACTTGTTTCTTGCACAACTTCTTTGACCATCGTTTCAAGCTTTCTACACTTGGGGCAACCCGTCCCTAAAATTTTAATCTCCATCTTTACCACCTCTGTATTGGTTTTTTATTTAAACAATGGAACCATAAATCATGCCGGCTAGCGTCGTCATAATAATCACCAACAGAACAAAGACAAGTGTCTTTTTTGTGCCCAGGATGCTACGAATTACCAGCATGCTGGGCAGGCTGAGCGCCGGGCCGGCCAAAAGCAGGGCCAG
Source organism: Dethiobacteria bacterium (assembly GCA_050942625.1). Lineage (GTDB taxonomy): Bacteria > Bacillota > Dethiobacteria > DTU022 > UBA8154 > JBMNNS01. The sequence continues at coordinate 567 of JBMNNS010000039.1, read as the reverse complement.
GGCTGGCCCCTGCCCCATTCCCGAACCGAGCAGCCCTTGCATAATCGGTATTTCTGTCAGGGTGGCAAAATACATCAAGGCACCGGCTACGGAAGCAAAAAGGTTGGCCTGTAGAGAGTTGCCGCCCACAAGGATTTCGATATAACGTGCCGGGATAAGCCCGGCATCAACTCCGGGACGCCCCATCAGCAACCCGGCCAGCAGAACCCCGCCAAAAAGAAGCGGCAGGATCTGCAGGGCAAAACCCCAGGTGGATTCTATCCAGGCGGAAAGTTCATTTTTATCAAACCAACAGATCAAAATGAATACCAGCAGTCCTAAAAGGATGAGTACCAGGTACCATTTGACACTGAAAACCATGTTCCAGAAACCTACTGGTTCATCCGATTTTCCCCAGGCTGCAAAAACCAGGATGAAAACCAGTACCAGAAAATAAAGTAAGTTTTGTGTGTATTTGTCAATCGAAAATTCCCCCATATTTTAATCGAAAACTCCCCCACTAATAGTCAAAAAAACACGTTTATTCCTGTTCTTCCAACCATTTTTTGGTTTCTTTTAAGCGATAAG
>JBMNNS010000038.1:0-14553 GCA_050942625.1 Dethiobacteria bacterium | reverse complement strand
CCATCCCCCTGACAGATTTAATAATTGCTGCGATTTCCATTAATAACAATGCCTATGTTTATTCCCTGGATAATCATTTTAAGCTCATTCCTGAGGTCCGTTTATTTTAGATTTTTCACTCCAAAGGATAAACGGCTAACGCGGGTTGCTATACTACCTTTGGATTATTTTTTGCTTATCTTAATTGGTAATTTAAATTAATTCCCTGGGATGATGCCAGGCTGTTGGCTGCGGTGTTATGCTTGTAGATGAAATAAATAAATTTTTGAGGAGAAATAAGAATTCTTCAATCTTCTACCATGAAGCAAGGATCTGACAGCATTTTGACCTGGTAGGCGATAATTCTGAGTATTTATAAAATTCTTCCCAAGGAATTGCCAAAATTAAGAAGGAATTTGTTTAATCTCTGTCGAAGTATATATGTTAAAAATAGGGTATTTAGTTAAAATTTAGGAATAGCGCTAAATATAAGATAGGGTGGTTAAGTTCATGAAAAAGATAGCAATTACCTTGTTATTCACCGGCCTCCTTCTTTTTTGTGTCTATGGGGCGATTAGTTATTCAAGTATGTGGGTAGACAATCCTGCTTCACTCGAAATTGTTAGCGCGGGCTCCAACGGCTTATTTGCCACTAATGGTTTGATTTCTTTTAATTCTACATCTGCTAACTATTCTGTTGATCAGGGTGAGCTTGCAGAAGGGGTTCTTGTTATCTCAAACAGGTTAGAATCAGGTATTGATTTTACGTTTGAATGTGATAGTGAATATTTCACCTTTGTTGATAATTATGGATACGGTTACCTTGAACCATATGGCATCAGTTATATAAGCATGAGTGTAGATGAAAACTGCCCTGTCGGGGAACACTTGCTGACAGTCTTTCTAAATGCTGAGTTTCCCGGCGGCAACGCCAGGTTGAAAACTGATTTGCTGGTAGATGTTACTGATTTGCTGGTAGATGATTATGAACCTGAACCCAAAATCGTAGAAAAGGCGGGCACCAAAGATGGTAGTGGTGAAACTGGTTCAGGAATCGAGGATACCGATGGGGAAGATACCGGGGATGGAGCGGGCAACGGTGATAGCACCGATCTCGGAAAAGGGACAAACCCAGATGATCGCGATGATGAAGATGATCGCGATGATGAAGATGATGAAATGGACACCGGCGGGACGGATACCAGCACCGAAGGTTATATAGAGAATAGAACAGGAGAGGCTGTAATTGAAAAAGAATAATAGCGTCAAAAATAATCAACTTGTTTTACCGGTTGTTATTATCGTCCTTATCATATTTTTTGGAGTAATGACCGTCAAAGCCTGGCAAACTGTGCCTGTAAAATCACAGGATATCTTGCAACAGAGCAAAACTCAAAGGATTATCTACGATTATAAAGTATTTACAGCCCCTTCCATCCTTTATGCTGAAGGTTCGTCCTTGCCGGCAGGGCTGGAAAGCTACTTAAAAAATGTTACGGCCAGAATAGATTTTCAGGTTATCGGGGAAATCGAAGTAAATCCTGATCTTAAGCCCGAAGGGAATCTGCTCGTTAATCTCTTTGTGCGCTCCCCGGGGCAGTGGGAAAAGGAGCTCGGGTTGAGGCCGGAAACAACTGTCCTGGAGCAGGGGGAAGGGATTATTAGATTTAGTTCTAACTTTACACTCCCTCTGGAAGAGGCGACCGAGCTGGCTGAAACTATTATAAAAGAAATTGAGGTTAGGCCCCGTGAGGGGTACAGCCTGGTGATCAAAAGTGTTTTGTCGTCAAATACTTCTTCTGCTGGTGAAGATACCCAGGAAAGTGGTGATCTTACAGGTGAATACGAGTTTGCTTTATCTAATGCGTTGATAGAACCCAGGGGAGAGCTGCTCCACGAAACAACAGAAGAATCCAGGGATACGGTTTCTACAGTGAATTATATGAGTGTTTTTGGTTTCCCTCTGGCCGCTTCGACAGGAAGAATATTATTTACTTCTGTTCTGGCTGTTCTCCTCCTTTTCGGAGGCATTTCTTACTCCTCCCAGGCTAAGAAAACAAATGGTGCAGCGGATAGCTTTGCCGGCAGGGTACGCCAGATCAGGAAACGTTATCGCAGCAGAATAGTGATGGCCCGTGGTATAAAGCTTCTTCCCGAAAGCAGCCTCAAGGTAGAAATGGCCAGCTTTAAGGATCTACTCAAAATAGCCGATGAAAAGGAGACGCCGATCCTGCAGGTTAATGAACGCGAGGGCTTTGAGGAAAAATCAGTTCATTTTTATGTAATTGATGGAGATACTCTTTATTTTTACACTATTAATTCCGATTAAATAAATAATAAGGAAAAATTTTTAGACAGAGAGGGAGAGGATCCCCCCTGCGTTATTTGCATTTTTTTAATAAATACCTGAATTCCTTGAAAAAAAAATTGTATTGGGATAACCTGGAGCTGGCTTCACTGCTCAGCTATTACCGGTATATTTCGCTGTTTATAACATCTGGCTTCTATTTATGCGGTCCTCCACCTTCACCTCTCTACCTAAAAGCGGGGGTTTGTTTTTGCTTGCTCCTGGAAGCATTTTTATTTATCAGATTTTATAACAATGAAAATGGGAGTACCTGGGGAAAGAAACTCTTTCTCTTTGTAGAAACTAGCGGGCTTTCTTTTATTCTTATTTTAACCGGCGGCCTGGACAGCCCTTTCCTCTGGTATGCCGTCAACCCGATCCTTCTCGCCGTTACGCTTGCGCCGGCATATTTTTGCTGGGCTTTGATGGGTGCTTTTCTCTTTTGCTCCGCTTTATTACAGCAGTTTAATATATACGGGCCGGATGCGTCAGGGGCGTCTTTTGTGTTCTGGCCGGATCGTGCCTACCTGGTCGTTATTTTTGTTCTCATCACCCTCGGGGGTCAGTTGTTTAACTTCTTGATCGTGAAGCTCTCCCGGCAGGCACAGATCATGGAAAAGCAGATCCAGCATATCAAATCCCTCTATGGGGCTGTAGAAGTCTTTTCCCATAACAGCGATCCCCAGGAAATTGTCAGCCTTTTTGCTTCCTACAGCAGGGCCTTGACAGGGGCAAAGAAAGTAATCGTCTGGATAGAAACTGAAAAGGGGCTGTCGAACCCGGAGAAAAAAAGTTACTTTGCCGTCAGGGGTCCCAGGGATGTGTTTCCGGAGAAAAACTGGTACCCTTATATTAAAAAGGAGTTTGAGAAAAAACAGTCCACTTCGGAAGTTAACGTGCAAAGTTTCTTTGATGCGAAAGAGCAAAAGCCGGGTGCCCTGGTGACTGTACGCATTAAATCAAGCGTGAACGTTTTTGGTGTGCTCTCCGCCTTTTACCTTGGCAGGGGGGAAGCTCTGGATAAGGTGGAGCAAACCCTTACTTTCCTGGCGGATCTCTGCGCTGTAGCCCTGGAAAAAAGCGCCCAGGAATCCCTGTCGGAAAAACTGTTGCTTATCGAGGAAAAGGATCGCATTGCCGGAGAAATTCATGACAATGTTACCCAAAACATCTTTGGCCTGGTCTATGGGCTGGATATGTTAATTAAAAAGGAGGACCTGGATGAGGCTGTCATTAGCCAGCTTAAGCTTCTGCAGAAGACGGCTCAAAGAAGCCTTAAGGATCTTAGAGCATCGATTTACTGCATGAGCACGCGCAAAAATAAAAAGGAGCCCTTTTTGGAGGATGTTCAGCGATACCTCACTGATCTGGGGCAGTTAAATGATGTCTCTATCGAATTTAGCTGCCAGGGAAATATAAGCTCCTTAAAATCCATAACCAGGAACTCTCTTTACCGTATTATCAGGGAGGCTACTGGCAACGCCGTCCGGCACGGCAACTGCAGCAGTATCCAGGTTTTTTTAAAAGGGGAAAACGGAACCATTAAGTTAATTATAGCTGATAATGGCGAGGGATTCGATCTTGAAAAATATCAGCACGAGGGTAAGAATGGCCTGGGGCTTCTTAACATGAAAGAGCTGGCAAGAAGTATGGGGGGAAGCCTTTCAATAGAAAGCAGCCCTGGAAAGGGAACAGTAGTTTCTTGTATCGTTGGGGCAGATAATTATATCTCAAACGCTGTTAGGGTTGCCAGAAAGGAGGAACAGTTATTGTGAAAATTGTACTGATTGATGACCATCCCGTAGTACGTCAGGGACTGGAACAGAGCCTCAGCATGGAAGAGGATATGGAAGTGGTGGGCATGGCTGCCTCCTGTCCGGAAGGTGTGGAGTTGATCTCTGCGAAAAAGCCGGATCTGGCTATTGTAGATATGAGGATGCCCGGGGGTGGTGGCCTGGAGTTGATCAGGCAGGCCCGGAAAAAGGTGCCCGGCTGCCGCTTTGTTATTCTGACTTCCTTTGCCTCGCAAAAAGAAGTATCAGATGCAATCGCCGAAAATGTCGAGGGTTATATTCTTAAAGATGCCCTTCCCGATGAGTTCATCAGTGCCATCAGGCTTGTAGCTCGGGGACGGCGTTATTATGACCCGGAAGTTATCGACTCGGTTATGAAAGGGGAGGATGATTCTCTTAAGGAATTAACCAAAAGGGAATTGGAAATCCTCGAGTCGCTGGCGCAGGGTTTAACCAATAAAGGCATTGCGAAAAAATTTTTTATCAGTGAAAATACAGTAAAGAAACATGTCTGCAGCATCCTGGACAAACTGGAATTCAAGATCGCACACAGGCAGCCCTCTATGCCTTCTCCCGGGGAATGGGCAGGGAGCGGGACGAGGGCATTCCATTTAAATAAGAAGGATGTGGAAGGCCGGCGATGCACAAGAAACTCGGAAATTATTTATTTATCATCATCATAGCCATACTGGTTATATCTCCCCTAGCGACCCTCTTGCGCCAGAAACCTACACTTGCCGTTTCAATAAGGACATGGAGCATGGTTCCTGTCTTTACCCGGGGAGATTTGGTTTTTATTCTCCCCACGGGCGAGCATACGGGTTTTTCTCCCGGTCAGATTATTGTTTTCCGCTCCGAGGAGGATGGCATCCGTGACTGGACGATGCACCGTATTGTGGAGGTTGATCCGGGCGGGGGGTTTATTACTAAAGGAGATGCCAACGAGGAAACTGACCAGGTAGGAAGCCACTATCCGCCTGTGAAGGCGGAGTGGATAGCCGGAGTAGTACCGACGATTGGGCCACAGCCGCTGAAGATCCCCCTTCTGGGTTATATTCCTCTACTACTGGAGGAGAAGTTGCAGGACCCCATTCTTTTGCCGGTAATGCTGGGGGTTCTGGCCGTAGTTCTCCTGGCGGACGAAATATTTAAATCAAAGAAAAAGCGAAAAAAAGAAGCCCTGCAGAAAAGCCAGCTTTACTTTTTTGGCGGTGCGGCTTTTGCTATGTTAATGGGTGCCTTGATGCTTATGGGGAGCCTTTTCCTTACCTTCCCCTTTGGGGTAGAGGATAACCCCGGGGTGCTTATGGGGAGCAGTGTGGGCGTGCTGGAGCTGGGTACTTCCAGGGAACTGACTCTGGCAGAGCTGAAGAATGAAGGCTCTATACCATCCTTTTATTACGCTGTCTCGAATGATCCGCAGCTAACATTGCAGCAGAACGTCTTTCGGCTGAGAAAAGGGGACATCGCCGAGGTTATCGCTATATTGAACGCAGAGGTGCCGGGGATCCATCAGGCAAGTGTTTATATTGGCATGTTCATGCCCTTCCTTCCATTTGCGGTGATACGTTTCCTGGCGGATATAAATCTCTGGCTGGCCTTCGTTGTCGTTTCCCTTGTTCCGGCCCTTCCGCTGATGGCCCTGCCGTATTTAGAGCCGCGCCAGAGGAAGCGCCTGGTGAAGGTATGGCGGAAGAAAATCAGCCGGATCGCCGAGCTCATCAGCAGATGAATAAAAAATAATACTTTTGGAGTATATGGAAATAATCTTTTCTGATCATAGCAGATTAATCCTTAGAATGGTGCAATGCTATGTTGGAATTGTTAAAATAAATTATCCGGTGTTATAAGCGGGTACAGTCATTATTATCTAAAAAAGAGGGTGGATTTATTGAGGAAGGCGACTGTTTTGTTTCTCATGCTCTTGATCGTGTTAGCGTGTGTTACTGCCGCAATGTGTTATTCCGCTGCGGTTGTTCACAGTCCTGCCGTTTTGAAAGTAGTATCCACCAATGAGGCGCTGCTTGCTCTTATTCCGGCGGAGGATTTGGCAGAGGCAGGTAGATTTTGTACCATTGAGGATGGTGTCTTATATTTTGATTTCAGCGGTGGTGAAGGACTTCCCGCTAATAGCGAATGGCAATGGCCACATTTATTTACTGTTAAAAATAATTCTGCAGAAACTGTTAACTTTGCCATTAAAAACATGGGTATACCATATTTAAATTTAGAGGCACGGGAGCCCGGTTCTTCTTCAGAAACCGGTATCGTTATGGTAGTTGATGGAGAAAACAAAGATAATTATGCTTCGCTTTTTCCAGGCGAAACTGCCAGTATAGCGGTATCTTTTAACATCAAAGATGAAAGCCCGGTTTTCGCAAGTGGTACATTATCTGTAATCTCAGTAGCGGAGTAAATAAAGCGCCAGTGAACATAGAACGCATTTTATAAGGAGATATTAAAAAGAGCATAATTAAAAAGAAAAAAGAAAAAATAAAAAGGCTTCTACAAAATGAGAAGATTGTCCTTAATCTTAATCATAACCGGTGTTTTAGTTCTGCTCTACCCACTGCTTGACAGGGCATATACCTGCTACTGGCAGCAAAAGATATTTAGCAAGTGGGGGGCGGGGCACTTGCAGGAAAATATGAACACGGAGAAAGACATCGGTGCGGAACTGGATGAAACAGAAGTTAATTTTGAGGAAAACGAAAATGAGGCAAACTTTAGTAGTGAAAGCGAAACGATACTCCGGAATACACTGGGGATTTTGGAGATAGAAAAAATAAATCTTAAGCTTCCTATCCTGAGAGGAACGAGCAAAGCTATTCTTAGAGTCGGAGCCGGACTGCTGGATGGGACAGCAGGGATTGGCGAATTGGGGAATACGGTGCTTACCGCTCACAGAAGCCACACCTACGGGCGTTTTTTTAATCGCCTTGACGAAATGGAGCCCGGGGACCGTATAACAATAAGCACTAAAGATGGTGAACTATACCACTATGTGGTCTGCAGAACATTAATTGTCGAAGTGGGTGACACTTCTATTTTTGAAGTCGATGAGGGTGACAGGATTCTTACGCTTTATACCTGTGACCCTCTTTACAGTGTAAATCCGGTAAACCGCTTAATCGTTCAGGCCAGGTTGGAAACAGAGTGAGTACCGGATGCTTTCTACAAAGTAAAATTCGAACAACTATTTTCTGCTTTAACAGCTAACCGCATAAGATATCCGCCGGCATTTACTGCCGGTTTTTTCATTTGTTTGAAATTCCTGCCACGAAATAATTCTTTTGGATAAGATTAAAATAATTCTTTTTAATGATAAAACTGCAAACTTTTGGATGGTGAAAGTATGTGTGCCTGTTATTAGAATAAATGAAAATGTAAAAACGAGGTGAACCCCCAATGCTATTAACACCCGGGAACCGGGTCAAGATAATTGATAGAAAAAAGAATGTTTCCGGTGATGCAGATATATTGAACGCAGGCGAAAGAGAAATTTCATTGGTTTTGTTATCAGATCTGGGCTTAAATCCCGGTGACGAGATCGAGTTGGAGACTCCCCAAAGGGAGGACGCCCTCTATATTATACGGGCATCCGTGCTGGAAGCTTGCAAAGGCGGTACCTACAATCTTAAGCGGCTGGGCGAGAAACAGCGCTGGCAGCGCAGGAAATTCGAGAGATTTCCCGTTAATTACAGGGCGGAATACATCCTTCTGTTTGAAAAGGTAGACTTTGACAGTTTTAAGGAGGGAATGATCCTGAACATTTCGCGAGGTGGGGTACTTCTTATGGTGAAAACCCCCCTGCAGCTGATGAGTGAGCTCCAGCTCTTCTTTGAAATACCCCTGAACAAGGAAAGGGATGTTTCCACCAGCATGAAGGGGAAAGTGGTGAGAGAGCACTTTCCCGCAGCCGGGGGAGAATGGCAGTACGGTTACGGTGTGGAGTTTGAAGAACCATTTTATGCTCTCTCAGGCTGAAGCGTGTGCCGGCATTATCCTTTAGGATTATATTACAACTATCCAATTGTATACTGAAAAATAATCCAAAAAAAGGATGCCAACCGCACCGATTAAGTATAAATTTAATGTGGTTAATAATACAAGGAAGGGATTACCGTTGACAAAACTACAGCAACGTCTGTGCCTTCATCGGCGCAGAAAGATGAGAAGGAAGATTATGACAGCCAGGATAAAGAATGGCAGCAAGAAAACGGTTGCAGTATTTACTACGGCTGCCATGATCTTTTCGATCGTGAAACTGCCTGCTGCCCATGCCTATTTTACAGCTACCGGTGAATCTGATGCTCTGAGCTTTAATATAGTTCAATCTGTTGCTCAGGCACAAGCCTATGTCTCTTTTATCAATACTTTCCTCATCGAAGAGAGCGAAAACGGGGCAGGCGGGGAAATGGTGCCCATGGCTTTTGGGGCGGGTACTATGGATTCACCTGTCGGCTTATTGGGAGACCTCTTTGATAAAGATCCGGAAAGCATAGAGGAAAAGCTTTCTGCTGCAGGGAAGATTCAGGCCGAAATACAGCTGGAGGATGGTTTCGATGCCGGGGAAATCTACATTCCCTCCGTTGAGCTGCACTACGGTGGGCATTCCGCTTCCGCCCTTTCCGGTAAATTGAACGATGAAGGCAAGCTGGTTGTTGATTTCGACCGTGAGGAGATTGCAGCGTGGATTGAAGGGAGAAACGGGGAAATAGATAAGGTCACCTTCAGCGTAACCGGCGAAGGCTACGCCGGCGGGTTGGACCGTTTTCTCTTCCTTGGCGAAGCTTTTATCAAGCTCAAAGGAAACTATGAGACGAAAGCCGTTACCATCAACGGTTCCGATGCTCTTTTCATCCCCGCCTCCGGCGAAACTGTTGAGGAGATATACCTCCTCGAAAACCAGAACGGAACCGTCCTGGAAAGCGCCAGGTGGACGCTTGAAGACGCTGTTGCAAAAGGCGTGGAAATAGATTGCGAAACGGGAGCCCTGGTCATAACTTCCGATGCCGTGCCGGGAGCAGTGACTATCCTGGCCGCCATAGAGCTGGAAAACAGGATCCTTACTGCCCGAAAGACGGTTGAACTATATGAAAAGCCCGTAATTGCAATTTCCGGTGTGGATACAATTACTATCCTCATCGGTTCTGTAGAGGTAACAGGCACAAAGACATTAGTAATTCCCGGGGACGAACCCCTTCAGGAGCAGTACAGTGCTCTTGTCCTCGACCCCGAAAGAAATAAACTGGAAGGTGAACCGGTAACCTGGTGCCTGGAAAACGTCGATGATGCCGAAGGAATCTTCATTGATGAAGAGGGGCTTTTAACTGTGCAACCGGGCGCTGAGCCGGGAGAATATACGGTGGTGGCAACCTCCGTTCGCGATACCGGAGTCAGCGGTTCCATAACGGTTACGCTCGAGGCGCTGCCTCAAGAAGCTCAAGAGGAAAGTACATCAAGCAGCTCAGGTTCAGACATGGTAGAGGAGGATTATCTTGTTCTAGAAGGCAAAACGCTCATCCTCATTCCTTCCGGGGACGAAACCAAAACCTATACTTACACGGCTTCCGGTAATAATGAAAACTTGGTTGGTAACATCATCTTCGAACTGCAAGAAGAGTACCCCGGGGTCGAACTGGACAAAGACGGCGTATTGACCGTTGATTCCAGCGCCGCAGAAGGCCAGATCGTCTTGCTCGCCTCGTCCCGGGAAAGTGGAGAATCAGAAAGTGGAGAAGCAGAAGAAGTTATAGAAGACGAAAGGATAACGCAAAAAAGCCTGACAGGCAAGCTGGTAATTACCCTGGCCTTGCCGGCTCCGTCCTCTGTTCAAATCAGCGGCAATAAAACAGTATATATCCCCGTTGGGGACGACGACCCACAGGAAACGGTAGCTTACTATACTGCCGCCGTCCTCGACCAGGAGGGCAACCCCCTGGAGGACGAAGAGGTAAGCTGGAGCCTGGCGGAAACAGAGGAAATAAATGCTGGGGTCCTGCTTGATGAAGCGGGAGAGCTGAGGGTAACCTCCGATGCTTGCCCCCAAAGCATTGCCATTATGGCCACATCCCTCTCCAACAGTGAAGTGTATGGGGCCTTCGAGGTCGAGCTTGTCCTTGCGGAGGCGGAATCTCCTCCTGCAGAAGAACCTGAAAATAGCGGTGAAGACGAAAACAGCGAATTATATTGTCCAACCCTCGATCTCGGGCTCACCGTCATCCCGGAGGCCGTTGCGATTATTATCCCGGAACTTGCGCACTTCCAGTGTAGCTTTTTCTTCCACGGCAGCATCCGCACGGAATTTAAACTGCACAGTGACATCGGCTCCCTGGTACTCGTTACCCGTCTCCGGGCCGGAGAGATGAACGGAGATATCCAGCTGCTGGCTTTCGCCTTTGTTAAGGACGCCCATATCCCGTCCCTTGTCGCCAAATTGTTCCCTGAACTCGGAAACCAGCCCCTTAAAGAGCTCTTCTTCACCTCGTTTAACGGTCATCTCCAGTATCTCGTCCAGGGGTTTCCCGGCCTGCCCCCTGTAACTGCCGGCGCGGCTGCTGATTTTCTGAATATCGAAATAGTACTTAAACGCCCCGTCTCCTGTATTAGAGACAGTCAGGTATGAACCCTTGGTATCCCCCGGGTTGAGGTTGCTGACGTCGGTGAATTCATCCGCTACGTTGACCTCCAACCCGATTTCACTTCCTTCCACCACGAAGGCGAAGGTGTTGCCCGCACCCGACATAATCAGAAGCGTTCCGCTTACAAGCAGTACCAGTAAAATCATGGCTATTGGGCTGATCAATTTCAACTTCTTAGCGTTACTCATTCTTTACACCCTCCTCCGTGGGGTCGCAGCTTTTTACCTGTATTCCGGTATAATAAGAGTATTTAAAGGAAATCAACTATTTAATCTCATTTTCTTTTCTTTGGTGGAAAGTTGCCGTGTTAACTGGCAACTTCCACCGGATCTATTATTAGCTACCCAAAAGAGTAAACTTATTTTCAAATTCAGAGCACTGCTGTAAAGCAAAATTTGTAAAGCAAAATTGCTAAGGTAATAAGGTAAAATAAAGCGATCCTTTAAAGCTTTTCTCAATATTTGTTGCGGGCGGGTTGGGGTTCATTCACACGCCGACCCCGCCCGCTGTAAGACTTTAATGACCTTGTTTTCCATATCTTTCATGATCTTATTTTCCATATAAAGTTCAATTCTTGAATTAGTTATTCATATTTACCATTTTATTGCGGCCAGCTAATTATCTAATTACCAGATCCGGGCTCCCAGTTCCACCGGTCAAGGCTGGCGCCATGTGAAGCTTGAATGGCCTCAAAAGTTGCTGTAAGGATATAGCGCTTGCCCTGGTACTCGTTTCCGGTGTCCGGGCCATTCAGGCATACCTTGACGCAAAGATCGGTTCCTTCACCATAGCCGAAATAACTGCCTTCCAGTTCTCCATTGTAATATACAACATATTCGTCGTTCTCTTCATCATAAATTAGTGTCCACTTATCCTGATATTCTTGACAGATACTTAATGATACTCCGGCGTTTGGAGGATAAGGGTTACCTTGCTCGTCTTCAATAGGCTCATCCCAGGGTTCCCAGCCGATTATATTACCGTTGTCATCTATGACCGGTGAAGACCACTGTCCTGTTAGTATGGCACGCACGCGGATGTCTTTTGTCCCAACATTCCTCACATAGTAGTTTACCTTGTTGCAGTTTCCGGGGTTCCAGTTTATTACTTCGGATTTTATACGGTTTTTGGCCACCACTGAAACTACGTCATACCCGTCGGCATCACCCTTGTGGGGTCTCGGATCTGTTATATCTACTAATTTTACATATTGCGCCCACTCTAAATCTGAAGGAATCTGAAAAGTAGAGAAAGCCTGCTGACCATCAGGATTATCTCTGTTGCTGGCTTCATCAACGTAAGTCCAGCTAGAACCGTCCTGACTCACGTAAACTTTTACCTTCTCTTCCGGATAATTCAAGCCAGAGGTTTCTTCGGTCACTGTAATCACATCAAATTCTTCTCCCCGCTGGATGGGGTATTCAAATTTGACCGTAATCCAGCCCCCTTCAGTCTGACCGGATATGAATCCCAGGGAGAAAAATCCGCCCTTCTGTAATACAGCATTGGGATCCGAACGCTCGGGTAAAACACTGGTCCCGTTTTTCCTTGTTCCCTGCTTATAATCAACTACATAAGCCGGGTAAAATTCTCCGCCTTCTACTTCATACTCCACTATTCCACCCATCTCTTCGGAGACTGTCATGCTGCCGCCTGCAGTTATTTTAACGGTGCCGGCGGTAAATTCCGCCTCGCCGGCTGTAGCACTGTCGGTAAACCAGGCCATGGTAACCCCACCGACAAGGGCTGCAACAAGGGCGATGGAGAGAGCAATCAGCATTACTTTTTTACTCATGCAATATCTCTTCTTTCAAAAGGGATTGGGGGGGTTGCCCGTTGTATGCCGGGCAACCCAAAGCTGCTTTTTTACGGGTCAGGGAGATTAGCCCTAACCGCAATAGTTATGTTAAATCCAATTAGTCAATTAGTTTTGCAGCACTGCCTCTTGCTTAGCAATTTGTTTCAGCATCCAATCTTCATGACTGCTTGCATTTGGCAACCCCAATTCTTTTTCAAGCGCTTCTGCAACAATTTGGGTTGCTTTAACCTCAAAGCCGACTTCTACGGGGCTTGCTACATCGCCCTGATAATCGTTGCCACATTCTTCATGAAAAGCAAACTGGACGGTCAGTTTATACTTATACCCGGGCATTAAGGCACCCATATGCTCATTGGGGGTAACTCCCATGCCGTTATTGTCAATCCAGTTTCTAAGCGTTACAACTTTTCTGTCAAAGCTACTCATGTTTGCCAGCGTATTATACCAATTCGAATAATCTCCAGAACCAACACCATCGGTGATAAACTGGTCTGCTGTCTCCCAATCAAGGTTCTCACCTGGGCTTAAGAACTCCATTTTCATTGTTTTAATATAGATACCATCCAGTAATGCATCACTCAACTGAGAATCTACTTGTGTTACAGTCCAGTTACCAACCCAGCCCAGCTTCTTAGAGCCATTGTTTTCAATGATAATTTCGATTTCATCATAAACATCCCCGGGGTTCATGTTTCCGTGCTTGGACTCAGGCAACAAGCCTTCAAACGTTGCCAACCCATCACTTACATCAATTTTTAATGTTCCCGCTGTAAAGGTAGCCGCTCCCGCATCATCCTTATCCGTGAACCAGGCCATGGTCGCGCCGCCGATGACGGCTGCCGCCAGGGCGATAACCAACAAAATCTGGCGGCCAGGCTGCCATTCTATAGGAAAGGCCCTGTGGCTTTGCGCCCCTGCCTTTCGACAGGTTTGCCTTTTTCAGAAAACCGACAACCTCTTGGATTCTTGAATCCTACATAATAGCACCGTGTTCAGGCATCACCCCTTTCAGAGCTAAACTATGTGCACAGGGCGCCAAAAGTGGCGGCACTCTGCAAAAATCATTCACCTGGCCAGTTCGGCCATATTTCTTCCGCTGCGCCGTGGGTAGTCTGGACGGATTCTGCTTTGAGCTTCACTTCATAACTTCCATCTGCGGCATCTTCGTCCAGACAACCTCTCAGCACCAGCGTTATCGTTTCGCCGCTTTTTACCGGCTGGCAGTAGTAGAACCATCCGTCATGTTTGCCTTTAGAATCCACGCCTTCTTTCCAGGGGGAGCCGTCAGGAAGGGACCAGGTAATTTTGTCATAATCATCAGTTACATTCCCTTCGGTTTCAGCCCCTACAAGATCGGCGTGGGCGGCAATATATATGGGATCATAGCCCGGGATTGGTTTTATCTCGTGGGTATAGCTCCTCACCGGGTTGTGCTTGCTCTTATTAGGAAATTGCCCGGGAGGGGGATTCTTCCCTTTTTTAGGGAAGTTTTCCATTTTGTCTGCCACTGCCATTTTGGTTTCGGTCAGCATCCAGTTCGCATTTGTCTCATACCGGACTTTAAGCTTGCCGCTTTCCTCCCATACCCTGACCTTCCCGGCATCATGGTGCTGGCCGGCAAGGAGCCGCGTTTCTGTCACGCTTCCTTTATTGTGTTTAAAATACATCGCCCAGTTGCCTCCGGGAAAATCATAGCCCTCTCCCCAGGCGCTCTCCTTCTTAGTGTAGGTATACCCTGTGAAGATGCCTTCAGGGCGGGCACGGAAGAAGGCTGTTTTGGTGCCGGTGTTTTCAAAGGTCCAGCTCAGCTCCCTACATTCACCGGCCTTCCACTCAAGGGTTTGGGAATCCCCGCCGCTTTCGCCTTCCTCACCGTCTCCGGGGAGAACACAGGCATCCGTTATCTTAAATTCCAGGGTGCCCACGACCATTTCCGCTGCGGAAGGAAGGGCATACTCATCGGTAAACCAG
>JBMNNS010000156.1:0-2513 GCA_050942625.1 Dethiobacteria bacterium | reverse complement strand
CAGCAAGAGTCCGGATGCACTTCGGCATCCGGACTTAAGTTTTAACGGAAGGGGAGAGGCACCGTCCAACGGCCTTAAACGACCTGCTCAATACCGATTACTGAAACCTCGAAAGCGGTCTTTTCCACCGGCTTTCCGTCAATGTTTTTTATGTATTTCCGGCTTTGTATCCGCCCCTCCAGGCTTACAACCGTGCCGACGCTCCACTGGCCCGCTTCTCGCGCCCGCATTCCCCATACTATGCAGGGCAGGTAGTCGGAACGCCCGTAGCGCCGGTTGACAGCCAGCATCAGGTCGCTTATTTCCCTGCCCATGGGAGTTATCCGGTGGCTGGGGGCCTTGCACAGCGTGCCCTTTAGGCGCACGGTGTTAATGTCTTCCCCTTCGTCGAAATACAGCTCCCGGGCGAAAACCGTGATTACCAGCTTCGGGCCAACGCCGCTTCGATTGTTGAACGAGCGCAGCTCGCCCACCATCGAGATTTTCGACGCTTCTTCCACTTCAAGGGATTTGAGGAGCTGCTCCCTTGCAATTATGTTTATCCTGTCCACCGTCCCGGACAGCCGCTGTATGTCCAGGGGAAACTGATAGAATCGCTCGCCCCTGCTCTTGTGGGAAAAATGCGGTTTTTCCGCCAGGACGCCCCTGAGACGGACCCTGTTTACTGCATACATCTCGTCCATGTCCACACCTCGTATCATTTGATATAAAATCCTATTCATGGACGAGGCTCAGTATGCTACATCAATTCTTCGGGATTCATTCCAAGGAGCAGCAGGGCCGCCACGCCGGCCATAATGTCGTCCGGGGAATAGCTTCTTTTGCTGCGCACAAGTATATCCTGCCTCTCCAGCACCTTTCCGTTAAGAGTGGGCAGCTCCCTCTGCAGGGTCAGGACGCTTTCGCCCTCCCCGATGCTGGACAGGGTAACGCTGTTCTTCTTTGACATACCATAGCTGATGACGCATTCCGCCTTTATAATTGTGGTCAGGTTTATGGCGGTGCCCGGCACCAGCAGTATTTTGCAGCTGCCCTTCAGATTCGCCGGCGGCTTGTCCCCGATGCGCTGGGAAACCACGATAATGTCGGGGACGACCCCCGCATCTATGGAGCTCTGCCCCACAAAGGTTACCCCAGGGTTTGGAAGCTTGACCAGCCCTTCCGCAATTATTGCCTGAACGTCCTCCTTGCCTGTTGCATCCAACACTGCCAGGCTAACCAATTTTTCACCCCACTTGTAGTTTTTATGTTATAGGAGTATAATCAACCTATTAAGCTTGAAAGGACTGAAGAAATGACTATTCAGGAAATACTCAGCCGCTGTGACCATACGCTGCTCAGACCGGATGCCACTTCAGGCGAGATAATGACCCTGTGCGACCAGGGTATAAGGTACGGGGTGGCCTCGGTGTGCATTCCGCCCTGTCATGTAGCAGGGGCCAGAAATTACGTTGGAAAAAGCCTCAGGATTTGCACGGTCATAGGCTTTCCCAACGGCTACAGCACCGCCCGCATGAAGGCCATGGAAACAGTGGATGCCGTAAAAAACGGCGCGGACGAGATTGACATGGTTATCAACTTGGCAATGGTGAAGGATGAATGTTTCACGGACGTGTTCGACGAAATAAAATCCGTACGCTCCTGCTGCCAGGGCCGTATACTGAAGGTGATAATTGAAACCTGCCTTCTGACCCAGGAGGAAAAGCAGATTCTCTGCGAGATTGTCTCGGACTCCGGCGCGGACTATATCAAGACCTCGACGGGCTTTTCCACTGGAGGAGCCACCAGGGAGGATATCATGCTCATGCGCCGTTTTTGCGCCCCGCACGTTAAAATAAAGGCCTCGGGAGGCATCTCCACCTTTGAGGATGCCCGGGAATTTATTGCACTTGGCGCAGACAGGCTGGGCACCAGCCGTCTGGTAAAACTGGCCATGGATGAAGGGTATTAGAATTTATTCCTCCTGCCCGCCGCCGCTGCCCCTGTTTGAAAACAGGTGTTTTCGCAGCTGGCCGCACAGCCCCACTCCTGGAATAGCCAGCAGGAACCAGTAAAATGTAAACAGCAGGCAAATCTGCCCCATCAGGTTAAAGGCGCGGTCGGAATAGTCCCACACCCGCCAGCCCAGCTTTATGTTTACGATTATGCCCACCAAAAACTCCACCGTTGTTATCACAACGGCGCTTAAAACCCATTTCTTCCAGAGAGGAACCTGGAACCTGGTGGCTATTATATATAAAAACAGAAAGCACAATCCGCCGGTGAGGGGCATTGTCCAGTGGGTGAACCCGCGCCAGATAAGTTCGATTGCTCCGTAGCTCAATGCTCCTAATGCATATACTGTTGTCAGCTCGAAAAGCAACATACTAACTACCCCCGTTTTAGCATTGCCCAAATTAGCAATTTTAATCATCCCAAACAACAAAACCGCTTAAAAGGGAAGGGCAGAGGCCGGGCGCCCATGGCCTGACTAAACCATGCTAAACGTGGAAAAAATAAAGTCGAAACCCTTG
>JBMNNS010000155.1:0-2519 GCA_050942625.1 Dethiobacteria bacterium | reverse complement strand
ATAAAATCATTAGAAAACTCGCAGATGAAAACAGGCTCAACGGAGTGATCGATGTTGCCGACTTTGATGATGACAGCAAGTTGGGCAGCGGCAAGGAGAAGGTTGACCGGTTAACCAATTTGATTGCTATATTTCAAAACGAAGCCTTAGATTTTCGTAAGAACCGTGCGGGCGGCGACGATATCATCGGTGATGCCTACGAATATCTCATGAAAAATTTTGCTTCTGAAAGCGGCAAGAGCAAAGGACAATTCTACACCCCTGCTGAAGTGTCCAGGGTCATGGCCAAGGTCATCGGCATCAGCGGGGCGACCGTTGCTTCACAAACTTTATACGACCCGGCCTGCGGATCCGGCTCATTATTGATCCGCGCGGCAGATGAGGCTCCCCACGGGATTACCATTTATGGACAGGAATATGACACCACAACGGCCGGCCTGGCCAAAATGAACCTGGTCTTACATAACAAATCAACCGGAATTATTGCTAATGCCAATACCCTCTCCAATCCCTATTTTAAAAATGGTGAGAGTCTGGAGCGGTTCGACTTTGCCGTAGCTAATCCTCCCTTTTCCTATAAGTCCTGGAGCAACGGTGTGGATACCAGCAGTGATGAACGTTTCATTGGCTACAGCGCTGTTCCGCCGAATAAGAATGGGGATTATGCCTGGCTGATCCATTTCATTCATTCCTTGAAACCGGAAAAAGGAAAGGGCGCCATCATTCTTCCCCATGGCGTGCTCTTCCGGGGCAATGCCGAGGCTGTCATCAGAAAAGAAATCATCAAGAAAAAAATCATAAAGGGCATTATCGGGCTTCCGCCCAACCTGTTTTTCGGGACAGGTATACCCGCCTGCATTATCGTCATAGACAAAGAAAATGCCCGGGCCAGGCAGGGCCTGTTTATGATCGATGCCAGCCGCGGCTTTATCAAGGACGGCAATAAAAACAGGCTCCGCGAGCAGGATATCTATAAAATTGTGGAGTGTTTCAACAACTATATAGAGATACCGAAATACTCCAGGATGATCCCTTACAGCGAGATAGAAGTCAACGAATACAATCTGAATATTCCGCGCTACATCGACAGCAGCGAAGAAGAAGACCTGCAGGATATATCAGCCCATTTGTCCGGCGGAATACCGCAAAACGATATAGAGAGGTTAGGACCATATTGGGATGTATTCCCAAACCTTAGATCAAAACTCTTTGAAAATACGGAGCGTGACGGTTACCTGAAGCTAAGGGTAGGAAAAGAGGAGATTCGCGAGTTTATATACAGCAACCATGAATTCATAGATTACTCGCAAAAAATAAAAGAAGCCTTTAATGCATGGAAAGACAACAACTGGACAAGGCTTAATGAAATTAAAAAGGGGGACAACCCTAAAACATTAATCGAAGATATTGCCGGTGACCTCTTGACCAAATACAGCAGTATACCTCTAATTGACAAATACGATATTTATCAGTGCCTCATGTCATACTGGGAAGACACCATGCAGGATGATGTATATGCCATTGTTTTTGACGGCTGGGGAGCAGGTAATGATATTGAGCGGGAAATGGTTAAGAAAAAAGACGGCACTATCACCGGAAAGATGAAATCCTTCGAAGGTAGAATTATCCCCAAAGCGTTGATCATTGAGACCTACTTTCCGGATGAAAAAGAGAAAATTATGAGCATGGAAAATAAGCAGGATGAACTGCTTCGCCTCATGGATGAGCTTAGAGAAGAGCACGGGGGCGAAGAGGGTCTGCTTAATGAAGTGATCAATGACAAGGGTAATATTACCAGGGGTGAACTGCAAAAGCGGATCAAAGAGATCAAAAATGATCCGGAATCAGCCGATGAGCTGGAAATACTACAGCAGTACGAAAAGTTGATGACGGAGGAAAGTAAGTATAAAACAGAGATAAAAAATGCGTCAGCCGCCCTGGAAAAGCTTGTATATGCTCAATATGAAAAGCTAAGTATGGAAGAGATTAAAGAGCTTGTTGTAAAGAAGAAATGGTGCCGGACAATTTATGAAGCCATTGATGCCATCTATTCCGCTATTTCTCACCGCCTGGCCAACCGGATTGTGGAGCTAGTGGAACGCTACGAGGAGCCTCTCCCAAATATTGAAGAAGAGGTTGCAGAGTATGAAGCCAGGGTGAGAACTCATCTGGAAAGGATGGGGTTTGCATGGAAATAAGGGAGGGGTACAGGCAGACTGAGGTGGGGATTATACCGGAGGAATGGGAATGTTTATCCCTTGGGGATCTATTTAAATTTAAGAATGGACTAAATAAGGGAAAGGAGTTTTTTGGCCATGGAACACCGATTGTAAATTACAACGATGTATATCTGAAAACCGAAATAAGAGTCAAAGATATTTTGGGAAGAGTATCATTATCCTCAAAGGAAATAAAGTTATTTGAGGTATTAAGAGGGGATGTATTCTTTACACGTACATCTGAGACTCCTGAGGAGGTCGGTATAAGTTCTGTTATAATCGAAGATGTAGAAGATACAG
>JBMNNS010000037.1:0-15110 GCA_050942625.1 Dethiobacteria bacterium | reverse complement strand
TAAAAAGGTAGGTCCTTTAAACTCTTTTTTTGGTAAATGCTGTATTCTTCCAATGATCTGGAGACCATCCTTACAAAAGAAGGTGCAAAGCGGCTACCCGGCCGGAAAGAACAAGTATCGTCCAAGGAAGCCCCCAGGAGCACACCCCTGGCTTCTGTAAAGCTACTATCGGCTGCCATAAATAGGCCGGTATTTTCCGTGGCTGGCAAAAAAGAAAACATTTTAACAAAACCCTCTTTTGCTGGATAGTTTTAATTTACTTTATCAGTTCTTGAACAAAACGAGGCAGGCAAAAAGCACTTTGATGAACCTCAGGTGTATAATATTTCATTTCGGGCGGCAAATAAGTACCAACCGGTTTAAGAGGGTTATATTGCCTGGTCCCCAACATAAAACTCCAGTAACCGCTGGGGTATGTTGGAACAGGAGCCAGATATAAAAAGCACTGTGGGAAAACCGCCTTAATGTGGCTGTAGGCCTTCCTGATTAGGTCGGTATTAAAAAAAGGAGATTCGGTTTGAACTA
This sequence comes from Dethiobacteria bacterium, assembly GCA_050942625.1. Lineage (GTDB taxonomy): Bacteria > Bacillota > Dethiobacteria > DTU022 > UBA8154 > JBMNNS01. The sequence goes on along the minus strand of JBMNNS010000037.1, from coordinate 14,585 downwards.
CCATAATACCGTCATCCTTTAGGGCCCTGCCTACTGATTCATAAAAAGGGAGGCTGAAAAGCCCTATAGCGGGGCCAACAGGTTCAGTGGAATCAACTATTATAATATCAACAGGATCCCGGATGGATTGAACGTATTCAATACCATCGGTAATCCTGATCTTTACCCTGGGATCCTCCAAGGAGCAACTAATCTCTGGAAAGAAACGCCTGGACACCTCTATAACTTGTTCATCAATTTCCACCAAAGTAATGCTTGATACATCAGGGTATTTAGCTGCTTCACGCACTGCCCCCCCATCCCCACCACCGATAATGAGCACCTTTGCCGGGTTGGGATGAGTTCTCATGGGGACATGGGTAATCATTTCATGATAAATAAATTCATCTGCTAAAGTAGTCTGCACCATACCATCAAGTACTAGCATCCGTCCAAATTGCAACGTATCTAACACCGCAAGTTCCTGAAATTGCGTTTTGATCCTGTATAACGTTTCTTTAACCTTACAGCTAAAACCAATATTGGGGGTTTGTTTTTCTGTATACCACAGTTCCATTTAATCCACCAACCCTTGGATTATAAGTAGCGGATGCCCTTTACCACAAGGCAACTGCAGCAATAGCGGCGCCATTATTTTCAACCCTGTGTTCTACACTTTTTACCAACATATCCACTAAAGGTTGCCCCCTGTTCACAAAGGCCTCCTTAATCATTCCTTCAACCCTGGCCCTGGCGTCTTCCGCACTCGTGAAGCCTGCATACTCCATGATCACCCCAAAGCTGTCTTTTGAAAAACCAATACCAATAGCAGCAGCGATGAGAGCACCCCTTTTATCGCTGGAAATAGTACCATATGCTGTTGGAACAAATGCACCAGGAGGAAATTCGATTCCATTCTTTTCTTCCCTGCAACCAGGCGGAAGAATACTGCTTATTCTTACCAAATTAACATTTCCTATACCGGCCTTTAACAATGCTGCATCAAATGCCGTCAAAGTGTGGTCACCTTCAGCTGTCGCCGCAGAAATAACAAATCTTTCTGGTTTTGAGATCATGGGCATCACCTGCTTCTTTTAATCTTAATAGATTATTTCTTAAATTAAAAAAGGGTTGTACTTTCGTTCCATGCCTACGGTGGTGGGAGGGCCATGGCCTGGGAACACCTTTACTTCATCAGGATATGGTAATATCCTGCTCTTAATGCTTTTAATAATCTGACGGTAGGAACCACCAGGCAGATCTGTACGCCCTATAGAACCCGCAAAAAGCGTGTCACCAGTAAAAAGGGCTCCGTTTATATCCAGGCTAATTCCCCCGGCAGTATGCCCAGGGGTTTCCATAACCCTGGCCTTTAGGTTACCTGCAATCAATATGTCCCCTTCCTTTAAAGTTTGATCGGCAGGTTCAAATTTATTCTTACCCATAAAAAAAGCAAAGCTTGCCTGGGGACTTTGTAACATGTGAGCGTCATTTTCATGAATCAAAATCGGGACAGCAAACGCTTCCTTCACTTCGCTGTTTGAACCTACATGGTCAATATGGCCATGAGTATTAATAATATACTTCACCTTTAAACCAAGATCCGCCACCCTTTTAATAATTCTTTTACCATCAGCACCAGGATCAATGATAAAAGCTTCTTTTGTTTCTGAGCAAGCTACAAGATAACAATTTGAAGCAAAAGGACCGACTTCCAATCTTTCTATAATCAAGATATTGCCCCTTCCAGCCAAAACTGCTAAAAGGGGTTACCTCCTTTCCAGATAAATATTGGCTACTATGGGAATAGATGTTAACAAATTATACACCCTGGACCTTTATTCCTTCTTTAAAAAAGCTAAAATGAATATAATCTACCAGAAAATATTATATTAAAAATAAGGCTGTGTCAATTATTAATCATAGAATTATTGTACCACAATCATTCATAGTATGTTATAATTAGCACTAAGGTGTAAATTATAGGGGTGAAATTAGGGGGTAATTTACGTTGTATGGAAGTTTGCTTGATGTTATTGGACAAACACCGCTTGTTAAAATTAACCGGCTTAACCCCAATCCTAAGGTAACAGTAGCCGCCAAACTGGAAGGAACAAACCCTGGCGGCAGCATTAAAGATAGGGTTGCCCTTTACATGATTAACATGGCAGAAAAAACAGGGGAATTAACAAAAGAGAAAATTATATTGGAACCAACAAGCGGAAACACAGGGATAGGGTTGGCCCTGGTAGCAGCAGTGAAAGGATATCGCTTACTCGTTACTATGTCCGAAGGCATGAGCGAAGAAAGACGCAAAATGTTGGAGGCTTTTGGAGCAGAAATATTGTTAACCCCGGGGGAAAAAGGAACTGATGGCGCAATCGAAAAAGCAAAGGAGATCTATTCCAAAAACCCTCATCGTTATTTTATGCCGAACCAGTTTGCCAACCCCTATAATTCCCTTGCCCATTATGAAACTACTGCTGTTGAAATTTGGGAACAAAGTAAAGGTTTAATAACCCATTTTGTAGCAGGCATGGGAACTACGGGGACGTTAATGGGTTGTTCTAAAAGATTAAAAGAATTTAACCCCGGCATCAAAATTATCGGTGTGGAACCCTTCAAATGCCATAAAATTCAGGGGCTGAAAAACATGGAAGAAGCCATTGTTCCTGACATATATAACCCTGCCTGCCTCGATGAAAAGATCAATGTTCAAGATGACGATGCTTTTAATGTTGCTAAGAAACTGGCCCGGGAAGAAGGTATCTTTTCTGGCATGAGCGGCGGCGCATCTGTTTTTATTGCAACAGAACTTGCTAAAAAATTGGACCAGGGTTTTATAGTCGCTATTATCCCTGACAGAGGGGAAAAATATATGTCCACACCTTTATATTGTCTTGAACCCTGTGAACACAGAAGTAAATTTTGCCTTTTAAAGGAATTTCTTGAATCGGAAAGATAATAATGAAAACGGGATAGTCGGGATAGTTAGGAGGAAATGATGGCCGTCATTCGTGAAAAGGACAGCAAAAGACTGCATATTAAAAGCAAACTAATGGGTGAATCCCTGGTGAGAAAAAGTTTTTTAGATAGTCTGGATTACGGAAAACCTTTTAAAATGTTTCCAAAGGCAAATGTACTTAAAATTGGGGGACAAAGCATTACCGATATAGGAGCTAAAACTATTCTTCCCATCATTCAGGAGATCGTTGCAAATGCCAAACAACACCAGATGATCATTTCAACCGGTGGGGGAACCCGTTCCCGGCATGTGTACACCATTGCCATGGAACTTGGCATGCCTACGGGCGTTATTGCTACGCTGGGACAAAGTGTATCGGAACAAAATGCCTTATTGCTTACTACGCTTCTGGGTCCCTATGGTGGCGTTAAAATAGGCCATGATGACATACCCAAGCTTGGTGCCTATTTTGCCCAGGGTTGTATCCCGGTTATTCATGGTATGCCGCCATATAGTTTCTGGGAAATACCTTCAAGGGATGGACAACTTCCTACCCACAGGACCGATGTAGGGGCCTACCTGCTGGCTGAGGTAATCGGTGCCAGGCAATGTATTTTTATTAAAGATGTAGATGGACTCTATACTGACAATCCAAAAATTAACCCTGAAGCAAAGTTCATACCTAAGATTGGGGCCAGGGAACTAATAGCTAAAAACCTTGACGACCTGGTCATAGAAAGGGTGCTCCCGGAAATACTTTTAAATGCCCGCACAGTCACTCAGATACAAATTATCAATGGGTTAAAACAGCATAATATCACTAAGGCCCTGGCCGGTGAACATGTAGGAACAATTATCTATAAGGATTAGCTACCCGGGAGAGGTATTCCAGCAAAGCAGGTAATACCCCTGTAATATCATTTGTTTTTTGAAGCAAGGGCGCCAACTGCCCATGATTTTTCCCAACAATGAGGGCAGGAACAGGATTGTAGGTATGCCCTTTGACCTTCAAGTTTTCCAGGTTACCATGATCACTTGTCATAAGCAGCAGATCCTTCTCCAGGTCAAGGTTGTCCAACACTGCACCTATAAAACTATCCAACATTCTAATAACTCTGGAGGCCTCTTCATAATTCCCGCTATGGCCGACAAAGTCCGTTAAAAAGTGTTCATAAAGTGTCAGGTCATAGCCCCTGGAAATGTTTGCCAACACCTTTCCTGCTTCCAAGGGCGTTATCTGGGGTATATCAAAACCCATCTTGGCTAATACATCATTTGTTATTCCCATGTGAACCGCCCGACCCTGCTTGAGATCCTCTAGATCACGGAATCTCAGGCCGCCGAAGTATGTAATAAGGGTAGTGCTAGAATAACAACGCTTTAAACCTTCACCTAATTCGATAAAAAACTGTGGCCTGTAGGCATTGGCAAATGTTCCACGGAGGGATCTATCATGTAATTGTGAAAACATGCCGTGTCTGGCAAGTACATTTTTTAGTTTCTGATTGGGGAAACCCCTGAGATGGTAACCAAGTATTTTGGCTGCATTTTTACCTGTAAAAAGAGAGGTCTGCCCCGTGGCACTTTGCGGCAGGCCTTTTACCCCCAAAGTTGCATCCAGCGCTAACAGGGAAGCTGTATCATAATTTTCTGCCAACGATTCTACGGTTAAAGACTTCCCCTCTAACAACCGTGAAAGATTAGGCGTTTTGGTCGTATAAAAAGGGTTGCTAGGCTGTTGTGGCCCCAACCCTATGCCGTCGACAAAAATAAAAATTAGCCCCATTAAAACACCCCTGTAACCTGTAATTGAATACTTTATAAAAGAGGAAAATTGTCACTCCGAACGCAACTTAAAAGACTCCGTTACTTTTGTTAATACGGTGACTGATTGGTTATGATCATTGAGAATTAATCAAGTTGTTCGGGTAATTTTTCTAGTATCACCTTGATCGTTAACTCCTCGTTTCCCCTCATGACGGTAACAGCTACCTCATCCCCAACGTTGAATTGATAAAGAGTATGCTGCAATGCAGATGTATCCTTAATTTTTGTCCCTTTTACAGCGATAATTATATCCTGGGGCTGAAGCCCTGCTTTGTAGGCAGGCCCATCCTTCACAATTTCTGTAATAAGGACCCCATAATTTACGGGATATTCAAAACGCTTAGCATCCAGGGGGGTTACATTTTGAATATAAACACCCATCCACGGCCTGATCACCCTGCCTTTTTCAATCAAATCAGAGGTAATTTGTTTAACAGTATTGCTTGGAATAGCAAATCCCATACCTTCAACACCAGCAATTTTAATTTTTGCTGTATTTATACCAATAACCTTTCCATGGATGTTAACCAGAGCCCCGCCACTGTTACCGTCATTAATGGCAGCATCTGTTTGCACAAAGGTAAATTTTTGACCCTGAATAGTAATTGAGCGTTCCCTTGCACTAACAACACCCAAGGTAACGGATTGCTGAAAATCCAATCCCAGGGGGTTCCCAATGGCAATGGCAGGTTCCCCAACCCGTAATTGATTAGAGTCAGCAAAACTAACAGCTGGCAACTCCTTTTTATCAATCTTAATTACTGCAAGATCTGTAGGCGGATCAACCCCGATTACTGTGGCAGGTACCTCATCCCCTGAACCAAGTGTAACAACAAGTTCTTTTGCATTTTCAATGACATGGTTGTTGGTCACTATATAACCATCCTCACCAATGATAACCCCGGATCCTGTAGCCCTTTCTTGCAAAGTGCTGCGGCCCCAGAAATCAAAAACAATACCGTAGTTACTTATACCCACTACCGAGGGCGTAACTTCTTCAGCTGCTTTTACAACAGCCCAGTAATACTCTTGTTTTTCACCAGTATTGTTCCTGTTTCCATCTTCACGGTCTTCCCCTGGAACAGGAGCTATTCTTCCGTGGCTGTCAGATCCATCGGGATAAAACATCCCTACTAAATAGAAAAAGACTGCCGCAAGCAATAAGCTACCAATAATAGCACCCAATACTGTTCCTTTCCAAAAAATAAGGCGTTTTTCTCTGCCATCACCTGCAAATCCATTATAAAAAGCTTCCATTACCTCACACCCCTCTGCATTGAAATTACAACTTGATTTTATTTTTCTAAATCTAAACTATCAAAATCTTGTACGCCCCTAAGGTGGCAGGTGTCGTTAAATAGTTTAACACGTTTCCTCAATCTAAAATCACTCTCTAAAATTGTTATGGAGGCAGGGGAAAAAGAAAAGGGCCAGTACCCTTGAGGGTTCATATCTAAAAAGTGAAGAAGGAAGGCATGCAAAAATCTTCCATGGCTTAAAACTAACAAGGGATGGGTACAAAGGCGGTTTTTCTCTAGTACAAACAAAAAGTTGAAGAAAATCTTCACCCTTTTAAAAAGGTTTCTAATACCTTCTGCCCCAGGGATCTTTGCATGCTGAAAACCACGCTGGAAGTTGCGTGCCAGATCAGGGTATTTACCTGCGATTTCCTTTATAGTTAAACCCTGGGCTACGCCCCAGTTGTATTCTCTTAGAAGAGGTGTATAAAGGGGTTTAATGTTTTTATTCTTGGAAATAATTATTTTAGCAGTTTCCCGGGCTCGCAACTGACTGCTGCAAAAAAATGCCGAAAATCGCTGCCCCTCAAGCCTTTTGGCAAGGCAAAAGGCTTCGGATCTACCCTTGGAACATAATGGGTAATCAAGGGTTCCCTGTAATCTTCCTTCCAGGTTTGCCCCTGTCGTACTATGCCGAATTAGCCATAGTTCCATCAACAATCACTCCATACATTTTTAGCCAATTTAAAACAAATTATTTCCCGGGAAATGGAACGCTGTTGTTAACACGTTCAACGTTTACCCCCAACAATTTAAAACGTTCCTCAATCCTTTCATAGCCCCTGTCAATATGCTCCAACCCACTTAAGGTGGTAAGCCCCTCCGAAATAAGGCCAGCAATGATAAAAGCTGCCCCGCCCCTTAAATCTGTAGCCCGCAGGTGAGCACCCGTTAATTTATGGCCCCCGTCAATAAAGGCACAGCGCCCTTCCAGCCTGATCCGGGCACCCATCTTTCTCAATTCTTCTACATAACAAAAACGTTTTTCAAAAACATTTTCTGTAATTACGCTTACCCCTGAAGCCTGGGTTAAAAGAACCATCATGGGAGGCTGCAGGTCCGTTGGAAAACCCGGGTAGGGAAATGTTTTGACATCTGAGGGGGTAATAGGTTTATCCCTTTTAACTGCAATCCAGTCTGGCCCAACCTCTACTTCAGCGCCTACCTCTTTCAGTTTGGCAGTAATAGGATCAAGGTGCTTTGGAATCACGTCCTCGATCAAAGCTTCACCACAGGTAGCCGCAGTTGCTATCATAAAGGTGCCGGCCTCAATACGATCCGGTATTACACTGTGCTCGGCATCCCCCAATTCTTTAACTCCCCTGATCTTGATAAAGTCAGTTCCTGCACCTGTTACCTGTGCCCCCATAGCATTTAAAAAATTGGCGACATCTACAATTTCCGGTTCCCTGGCAGCATTTTCTATTACGGTTTTCCCTTCTGCCAGTACTGCTGCCAACATAATATTAATCGTCGCACCTACACTAACCACATCTAAATATATATGTGTACCAACTAGTTTATCTGCTTTAATTTTAACCAATCCATGTTCCATTTTAACTTCAGCTCCAAGAGCTGTAAAACCCTTTATATGTTGGTCTATGGGGCGGGGCCCAAGGTTGCAACCACCCGGCATTGGTATTTCAACCTTTTTAAAACGCCCCAGCAAACTACCCATCAAATAGTAAGAAGCCCGCAATTTATTAACCAGTAAATGGGGGGGAAAAAAACAATTAACCCCTGAAGAATCAATAAGAAGGGTATTCATATTCAATCGTGAAACCTTGGCCCCAAGCGCCACAATTATTTGCAACAAGGTATCAATATCAGTAATTTGTGGAAAATTACCAAGTTTTACGGTACCCCTGGATAACAAAGCAGCGGGCAAAATGGCAAGTGCGGCATTTTTCGCACCATTAACCCTAATTTTCCCCGAAATAGTCTGTTTCCCCTTTAACAATAATTGTTCTGACAATCTAGTTTCTCCTTTCATTTTGCCAACTGTACCCTAATTCTCAAGATGCCCGGTAAAGGAGTTAATGTAATATATTTCCCCATTGTCAAGGCGGACCCTCCACACGGGAGGAATTTCCCATCTTTGGGCATCATATTCTTGGCTATAATATCCAAGAGAAAATTCAATGATGCTTGTTTCCTCATTCTTATGTCCATATACATCCAGAAAACGGAGCAAGGCCTTGGACGGAGGTATAATCCTCCTCTTCTGTTCTGCAAAACCAAGTGGCTCCAAGCGGTATAGAAGCAGTTCTGTTTTTCCTTGCTTATCCACAGAAATCTTTAGGTAACCTGCATAAAGAGGATACTCTTCATATTTCTGCCTGAAACATACAACTGTTTCCTGGTCATCCTTTTTTATATAGTCAAAAACAAAAACATTTAAAAATGGAACAGTATTAGTTAATTCCAGGGCGGTATCTTTGATTTTATCTGGGATAGAAACATCATTATTTATACTGTCCTTTAGTCCCTTGAGGCTTAAGGCTCCTTCTCTTTTTATAGATAGTTCATAGTCCCCAAAACGATAGTTAAAGTCACCATTATCTGATTTATTAAGTTCCTGCCATAAAGTTGGATACGTTTTCCTGCTGTCTAAAGCAGGCCAGACCGCTTCTATAATATCCCTGGCCTGCGGTTTCCAAGGTTCAACTATTAAGTAGGCCAGGTGGGTATCGCTGCGTGGCATGGTTACTTCCAAGTTTAAATTGGCTTCCCGCAATGCAGTTTCCAAACGGGAAATATCCTTCTTCTGCTCTAAAAGATTCCAGGTTCCCAAACCTTCATCCTGCCATATTTGATAGCCCAAAAAAATATTTAATATTAAAAAAGCACAAATTAGCACTGTTTTTGCACGGGACAAATCCATCAGGATTCACCGCCCGTCTCCAGGCAGTTTAAAATTTCCAGCGTGGACCAGTGCAGGTAAACTGTTTCAGTCCCTGCAAACTGGACGGCCCAGGCCGGTATTGCCTTATTGGAAGTTATGCTTTCGTCAAAATAATAAACCGGCTCCAATGTTAAAAGCGTCACCTTTTTTCCTTTTAAGAACTCCTGCTGGTGTTTTAAGGCCTGGTAGATAGCTTCTTTGAAGGGGCGAAAGGGTTTTAATTCCTCGACCTTTTCCCCTGGAGAACGGAAACAGCGCAGATAAAAAGGAACTCCCCGTTCGTTAACTATCATTTTGCTTCCTATCTCTTTCCCCTTAATGGGCAACCCCTCATGGAAAGTATACCATAAAAGTTGATAACCTTTTCCTGTTTTTTCTGCTTCAACAAGATACGCTCCCGGGGGCCAACCACCATACAAACTTTGTTTTTCCGCCCCTTTTTGTAACGAAGCAAGATAGGAAATTTTGCCGGCTGAACTTTCCAGTCCTGGAGCGGAATATTCCACCAATTCCTGGGGATAAATTCTTAATCCTTTTTCGCCATCGGTATAATACAGGGCGCCATCCTGTTCTTCAATGCAACGGGCCATAGATAAATCATAAAAAAAAGCCCTGATCAGTTTGTCCCTATTAATTTTTTCCTGGGATAACAGCAATTCTGAGGCCAAAATTTCCTGTTCTGGAAGATAAATTTTCCTGTCAACATGTACTTCCCAACTTTCCAGTTCATTGTAGTTGCTGTTTACCTCTATGCCTTTTACATTACCAGTTTCTAAAACACCTTCAGGCTCATTTTCTTTACTCATAAGCAAAATTTGTTGTTCCCCATTGCTGTTTTCAGATTTTAATAAGTTAAAAACTGTTGGCAAAGGTAGACAGGTTTGCCCTGGCAATGAAAGAAGTTTTTCCTGTAGTACTTGCCCTTTCAGGCCGGGTAATTCCCAAAAATAATGTTTTTCCGCACAAACAATAATCCTGAGCAACTTTTCATCCCATAGAAAAATAACTTCCTGGATTGCACTGGATATAAACGAAAGCCTTTCAGAAATAAATTCCGGCGGCAGGAGGGGGCTGAATTGGTAAATGGCCTTAAATGAGGATTTTGTAAAAAAATCTAATACCTCTTCTTTCTCAATTTGCGTCATTATCTTACCAGGCAACATCATTATTTGCAGCGTTTCTTCCCAAAGCTGTTCGGTATTTTGCTCTCCCCGCTGGAAAATATATTTTAAACCCTCATGTTCAAAGATAATTTTAGAAGGAAGGATAATCCTTGACAAGGAAGGTGTCTCTGTAAAATAGGCAAGTTCGTATCGTGGCAGAATACCTTCTTCAATTGGGGGCCTACCAAACCATAACCGGTAAGTGAGCAGGATGCTTAAACAAATCAAGAAAACAAGGAATGACGTTTTAAACTTTTCTAGCATCTTGGTTTTCACTTTCCTTTTCGTATTTTGGAAGGCAAAAGGTTACTATTGTTCCCAAACCTGGTTCACTTTTCAGAAAAATCCTGCCCTCGTGTGCTTCAACAATTTGCTTTGCTATAGAAAGGCCCAGGCCGGTACCCCCCGATTCACGGGAACGTGTTTTATCTACCCTGTAAAATCTTTCAAAAACCCTTTCTATCTCATTTTCAGGTATCCCTGGTCCACCGTCTTCCACTGCAAAGCATGCATACCCGTCCTCTTCAAAAACTTGAACTTTAATTTCCCCGCCCTCCGGAGAGAATTTAATAGCATTATCCAACAAGTTTAGCATTACCTGGCACATTTTATCCTTATTAAAGTAAGCAATTAATTTTTTCTGAGGGAGAATAAGATCTAGTTTAAGCTTTTTTGCTTTAATTTCCATGTCAACACGTCCTATTACATCCAGTACAAAAGTTTCTATTTCATATTCAGCCTTAAACCAATTATTTTTCTGGGAATCCATACGGGAAAGCTCAAGCAGATCCTCTACCAACTTGACCATACGTTCTGTTTCCTTTTCTAACACATTTAAAAACTTTTCCCTAATTTCTGGATATTCCTGAGCACCGCTTAAGAGCGTTTCTAAATAGTTCTTTAAAATTGTTAAAGGGGTCCTTAGTTCATGGGAAACATTCGCTACAAATTCCTGTTGCATACGTGTATAGATCCTTTCCTTAGTAACATCATGAATAACCAACAACATGCCCTGCTGCTCTTCATCCTCTTGAAAAGGGGCAAAATGAAGTTGAAAGGTCCTTTCCTGGGGTTTTTTTGGGGTAACTTCCTTAGTATAAGAACTTCTGCTTTGAAGGATTTTTTCCAGTTCCCCTGGTTGAAATAAATCACCAAAGATAGTGCCTGCCGCTACCCCTTGTTCCATGGGGGAACCTGTCCACTGCAGTATTTCCTGGGCCGCAGGGTTCAAATGTATGATTTTTTCTTCCTTATTAAAAGCTACCACTCCATCTGTCATATAATTTAAAATGGCCTCTACTTTATTTTTTTCAGTGTAAATTTCCTTCAAAGTGGTTTGTAAACGGTTCGTCAAAAAATTGAACATGCGTCCAAGTTCACCTATTTCATCTTCAGAACGAATTTGGATTAAATGGTCAAAATTCCCTTGTGCCATTTCTGCTGCCCTGGAAGTAACCTCCCTGATAGGTGTTGTTATCGTCTTGGTCAATAAAAAACCTATCACAATGGCTATACCTAAAACAACAGCCCAACCGCTGATCAGGATAAATTTGATTTCTCTAAGTGTATGATAAATATGTTCAACAGTGCCCTTTAAAAAAATTACTCCTACTACTGATGAGCTATCCTTTATCGGTAACGCTAATAAATAATAGCGGATCCCTGTTGTAAGATCCATTCTAATTGTTTCCACCCTGTTTCCTGCCAGGGCCAAGAGGATATCATCCTGGATGATCCTGCCGCCCGATATAGAAAAAGTATTTTGTTCCGGGCCCGCAAGTAAATGCCCGTTACGATCAAGTACCATTGTTTCTGTAGGAGGGTTATCTCTACCAAATTCGGCAATAAGATTGTTAATAAGCTCCCCCTTCTGCTGTTCCTCTTCAAGCAAGTAACGGCGAAGAAAACTACCAAGTAACTCGCCCCGAGACACCTGGTTATCTATATAATTACGCAGGTAGTAATTTTCCAATGACTTTACAAGGTACACCCCACTAAGTTGCATAGCAAACAGGATCAGCAGGGAATAAAGCACCACTATTTTCCCCTGCATACCTATACGCATTAAGAATGCCTCCTTAAAAAATAACCGGTACCACGTTTTGTACAAAGATAAAAAGGATTTCTAGGCTCGTCTTCTATTTTTTCTCTTAAGCGCCTGATAGTCACATCCACCGTTCTATCATCACCAAAAAAGTCACTGCCCCAGACCTCCTCAAGTAACTGTTCTCTTGTAAATACAAAGCCTGCGTTTTTCATTAGGAAGGACATTAAAGTAAATTCCCTGTGTGTCAGTTTTATTATTTTATTGCCCTTTTTAAACTCCATTTTATCTAGATCAATAGTCAGTTCCCCACAGGTTACATATTCAGAAATTTTATTTTGGATCTGGACCCGGCGTAACATTGCCTTTATTCTTGCTACCAGTTCCCTCATTCCAAAAGGCTTGGTAATATAATCATCTGCGCCAAGCTCCAGGCCAAGCACCTTATCGGATTCATCTTCCTTTGCTGTTAGCATAATTATGGGTACATTCTGCTTTTTTCTCACCTGTTGGCATACAGTAAACCCATCCAGGCGGGGTAACATGATATCCAACAAAATGAGATCGGGTTTTTCCAAAAGTGCAACTTTTATAGCCTCTTCTCCATTATAGGCTACTAAAGTCCGAAACCCTTCCTTTTCTAAATTATACCTGATTATTTCAGCAATAGGTTTTTCATCATCTATAACGAGGATTGTCTCACTCACCCAACATGGCCCCCCAGATAAAAATACTATACAATTCAGAGCAAGGATTTATTATTTAATTTCGTTTGCTTTACATAAATTCCTTCTTTGGTGCTCCCAGTTCTGTTTCTTAATTCATTAAAAAAACACGGCTCTATCAGCCGTGTTTTATAAAAAATATATATTTTAAGAGGGGGTCAACTCATCTATATAATAACAGACAAATGTTACAGCAATATTACAATTCTTTTCTCTTTGACAACAAAAATGAAAAAAGGCCGCTTTTTTTTGCTCGCGGCCTTTTTATTGAGTGACTAAAAAAAATTTAGAGGATTGGTGGCAGAACCGTACATACCGCCAGTCCGTATCTCAAAATGCAGGTGGGGTCCTGTGCTATTACCAGTTGAACCTACCCTGGCAATAACCTGGCCTTTTTTGACCGGCTGTCCCTTTTTCACCTGGTTAATTGAATTGTGGGCATAACGTGTATAATAATGCCCGTGGTTGATTACAATTGTACGGCCATAATTACCATCCCAGCCCTCGAAAACGACCACACCACTGTCTGCTGCCAAAACAGCTGTTCCAGAGCTAGCTGAGATATCTATACCGGAATGAAAACTTCGACCCCGCCAACCATAACCAGAGCTTATTCTTCCCCTCCCCTGGACCGGCCAGATGAACTTCCCCGTCCCCTTTGGAGGTATGTTCGATGTTCCTTTTGCTATAACCCTGGGCCTGGGTTCCTGGATGACCCGTTCCTCAATTTTCTTTCTGTCAATTTCCACGCCATTTTTCCTGGTAATCTGATAAACTACCTCCTTGACACCACTAGTACCATTTTCTACTACTTTGGATTCCATATACCACATACTGTTATCATAGGTATAATTAGTATCATAAGGTATTTCTTCTTCCACGGTAGCTTTCTCCACTGTGGTAACATTGACAAGAGGTTCGGGGACAACAAGGTCCAATTCCTCACCAGGTTTGATTAGCCCTCCCTCAACCTGCGGGTTAGCTTCTACTAACTCTTCTACGCTAAGGTTATAATTCCTGGCAATCGTCCAAAGTGAATCTCCCCTGGAAACCAGATAAACCTCTTTTCTATTTGTTCCTTTTAAAAGGACAGTAGCTACTGTTTCAGCATCATATATCCCCTCTGGAAAGCAGTAACAAAGATGTGAGGAAATGACTTCCGGCGTTTGTATTTTTTCAAGTAAAATATTATCCTTTTTCGAGACAAAAGCATTCCCAATTAAAGTAATAATTTCATTTACTTCCTCTTCACAGCTTACCGGGAAAATATCTCTTCCATCAATAGTAACCATACAGGCAAGTACCTTATAGTTAAGAAGCTTCCGAAGTTTTCCAGTAATTTCCGCAAGATTTTCCTCTTTTAAAGGACGGTAAACCCTTTCGGCCCTTACCTCTTCAGCCCTTAGCACTGGCTTGCCATAAAATTTAGCAGCTTCATTATGCAATACTGCAAGCACTTCAGCCAACTTTTCCTCTGTAGATACTAAACCTATTTCTTTGCCGTTTACATAAACTGCGTAAAAATAACTATTCCTGACAAAATAGTAGTTTAAAGACCCCCAAAGTAATACTGCACTCAAAACTATAAATACAATTCTTACCTGCCATCTGCTACCTGTTCTTTTGGAAATATTATTAAATATTGCCGGCAATTTTTTATTACCCCATATTACGCCAAT
>JBMNNS010000154.1:0-2623 GCA_050942625.1 Dethiobacteria bacterium | reverse complement strand
GGACGTTGTCCAGCCTGCCCTTCCTCATTTAGATAAGCATAAATGGCGTTAACCAGCTCCATAATGGAACTAATTGCCGTGTTAAAATTGAACCTTTCCTCGATATCTAAAGAAACTTTTTTAATGGTGGCGTGAAGAACCCGGTGCAACACCTCTTCTGCTTTGCCATAGGGCAGGTTTTCTATTCCCCCGGAGGGGGTTGTGGCATCAGCCCGGAAAATATCTATATTTTGTTGAAAAAGACGCCAGACACGACGAAGGAAACGGTGGCATCCCTGTACGCCAAGATCACTCCAATCCAGATCCTTTTCAGGAGGAGCAGCAAAAAGAATAAAAAGTCGGCCGGTGTCAGCCCCAAAGCGCTCGACAATCTCGTCTGGTGATACAACATTGCCTTTGGATTTGGACATTTTAGCCCCGTCTTTATAAACCATACCCTGTGCCAGCAGTCTCTCAAAGGGTTCTTCTGTTTGAAGGAGCCCCTGATCATAAAGAAATTTGGTGAAAAAGCGGGAATAGAGGAGATGAAGGACGGCATGTTCTATGCCACCGATATACTGATCTACTGGCAACCAATAGTCTGTTTCCTCCTTAGCAAAGGGGGCTTTTTCTTGTTTAGGATCTGTATAGCGCATATAATACCAGGAAGAGCAAAAAAAGGTATCCATGGTATCTGTTTCCCTCCTGGCTATCCCCCCACATTGTGGGCACTTTGCCTGCAAAAAGGTATCATCCTCTAATAAGGGGGAGCGGCGGGTCGCAGATATTTCTAAATTGGTCGGCAGTAAAACTGGCAGCTCTTCCTCCGGGACTGGAACCACCCCACACTTTTCACAGTAGAGGATGGGTATTGGCGTCCCCCAATAACGCTGCCTGGAGATTAACCAATCCCGCAAACGGTACATGACCTGGTAATTTCCCAAACCCCGTTCTTGTAAATAATCAGTGATAGCCTTTTTGGCTTCCTCATTGGGAAAACCATTAAAATGGCCTGAATTAACCATATATCCGGATTCTTCATAGGCGGCAGCAAGGTTCCCCGCCGTTAGATCCTCATTGGGTGGGTTTACCACTACCCTGATGGGGAGATCGTATTTTTGGGCAAACAGAAAATCCCTTTGGTCGTGGGCAGGAACCCCCATAACAGCACCAGAACCATAGCTCATCAGCACATAATTACCGATCAGCAGGGGAACCTCTTCCCCGTTCACGGGATTAACGGCATGAGCACCGGTAAAAATACCTGTTTTTTCCGTTTCTGCTGATGTTCTCATAACTTCACTTTCCCGGCGCATCTGTTTTACCTGGGTCTTTATTTCTTCTGCCTGGGGGTTATTGGCAATTAATTTTTCCACCAGGGGGTGTTCGGGAGCCAGAACCATGTAGGTCACACCAAAAAGAGTATCTGGTCTGGTGGTGAAAACCGTTATATCGTCACCGGTTTCCTTGACCTTGAAAACTATTTCCGAACCGTAGCTGCGCCCAATCCAGTTTTCCTGCATGGTTTTGACCCTCTGCGGCCAACCTTCCAGCAACTTTAAATCATCAAGGAGCCGATCAGCATAGGCGGTAATTTTGAGAAACCACTGTTCAAGTTCCCGGGTTGAAACCTCGCTACTACAACGCCAGCACCCTCCGTCAACAACCTGCTCATTGGCCAGAACAGTTTGACAGGTGGAACACCAGTTCACCGGTGCTTTTTTCTTGTAAACCAGGTTATTTTTATAGAAAAGGAGAAAAAGCCACTGGTTCCAACGGTAATAATCATGGTTACAGGTGGCAATCTCCCGTTCCCAATCGTAGCTCAACCCCAATGCTTTTTGTTGTTCCCTCATGGTTGCAATATTGGAATCGGTCCAGACAGCCGGATTAACACCATGCTCAATAGCGGCATTTTCTGCTGGCATACCAAAAGCATCCCACCCCATGGGATGCAAAACATTTAGGCCCCGCATCCGTAAATAACGAGCCAAAACGTCCCCAATGGAATACACCCTCATGTGGCCCATGTGAAGTTTACCCGAAGGATAGGGGAACATCTCCAGGACATAGTATTTTTCCCTTGCCAGGTCTTTTTCTGTGCGAAATGAGTTGTGTTTTTGCCAGAACTGCTGCCATTTAGGCTCCAGCTCTTTAGGGTTGTACTCTCTCATACCAACAACGACCCCCTACTAAATATTTAAAAAGTATCCCCAAAACAACTGGTGACAGGGAACGGTACGAGACCACTGAAAAAGCCGGTTTTATAAAAAACTGCCGCTTTTGTCATCCGAGCATGATTTTGTCATCCGAGCATGATTTTGTCATCCTGAGCATGATTTTGTCATCCTGAGCATGATTTTGTCATCCGAGCATGATTTTGTCATCCTGAGCATGATTTTGTCATCCTGAGCGATAGCGAAGGATCTTAGTTTTAAGCTGCTTAATAGATCCTTCATTCACTTCGTTCATTCAGAATGACAGGGTTCCCGGCTTTTTCAGTGTCTCGACGGTTCTCTTGTCACCTTTTTAGGTGACAAGAGAACCGTCCCCTGTCACCAACACCCTGAATATATTATAATTATATAAGTTTTTTTACTATAATTATTTTACCATAATTAAATTGGCAATGCACTGGCTGGTG
>JBMNNS010000153.1:0-2631 GCA_050942625.1 Dethiobacteria bacterium | reverse complement strand
CCCGGCGGGGGCTAAGTCGTTGCCCGGAAAATGCTTTTGATCTGCATCTTCCTGTAGATGAGGATGTCTCCCTGCACTGCCGCTTTTATACGGGGGATCCTACCTTCCCCTCCATTTTATATTTTCATGGTAACGGGGAAATTGTCAGAGATTATGACAGTTTCGCCCCACTTTATAACAATGCGGGTGCAAACTTGGTGGTGGCGGAATTCCGTGGTTATGGGGCAAGCAGTGGAACCCCGACCTTTATGGCACTTTTAGAGGATGCCCACAATATTTTTGAGGCTGTAAGGGATGAACTGGCCCGGCGTGGGTTTAGCCCGGATCTCTTTATCATGGGCCGTTCTATGGGCAGCGTTCCTGCCTTGGAGTTGGCGGCTACCCATGCCGGTGAGAGCAAGGGTTTGATCATTGAAAGCGGTTTTGTTTGTGCTTCCCGCATCGCCCGGCGGGTGGGGAAGGTCCCTGAAGAGGACCTGGCGCTGCTGGAGGAGGAATGCCGGCAAAAGGTTAAAAGGATTCGCCTTCCTGCCCTTATCATCCACGGTGAGGAAGACGATCTGGTACCCATGTCGGAAGCGGAAGATATTTATAATTTGCTGGAAGTTAAGGAAAAAGAATTACTGGTTATTCCCTATGCCGATCACAATACTTTGATCTTTGAAGGCGAAGAGGAGTATTTTGGTGCCATTAGTGCTTTTATAAAAAAAGGTGTTTGAACAACTCCTGTTGTTTAAACAACCTTGTGCTAAAATTTGCGTAGTTAGGTGTATCAAGTGTATATTTATAGTTCAAGTTTTTTTCGTAGACTGGCGTAAAGTTCCGGCCTGCGGCTGTCTAGAAGGGGCAATTGTTTGCGTGCTTCCAGTAAAATGGCTGGGTCTAATTGGGCAGTAATGATTTCTTCGGTTTCACCGGCTTCTGCGATGATGTTCCCAAAAGGATCGATGATTAGGGAGTGGCCAAAAAAGGTATGTGTATGATCGCGGCCAATGCGTGAAGCAGCCAGTACAAAAAACTGGTTTTCGATGGCCCTGGCCCGGAGCAGCGTCCGCCAATGTTCCTGGCGGGGGACGGTAAATTCCGCACTGTTCATGTATAGATCGACTTTTTGATAACCTAGAAGGGCGATCAGTTCCGGGAAACGCAGGTCGTAACAGATTGTAATCGCAAATCTGGCCCCGTTGCTGTAAAAAACGGGTAGCTCGTTACCAGCCTGGAAATAAACAGTTTCGGACATAAAAGGTACCAGGTGAACTTTGCGGTACTTTCCCAACAAACCATCCTGGTTCACTACATATGCGGTATTAAAAATACCTTCATTGCTTTTTTCGGCAATAGAGCCGGCGATCGTTATTCCATACCGGCGGGAAAGCTCCCCTAGGCCTTTTACCGATGGCCCTGTCTCTGTTTCTGCAAACCGGTGAATTTCCTCCAGGCAATAGCCGGTAGTCCACAGTTCCGGAAGAAGAATTATTTTAGCCTGTTGTCTGGCGGCCTTCTCCACCAGGCGAAAGGCCCTGGCCCTGTTTGCCGGCGGGTCTCCCAGAGCAATATCCATTTGAATGGCTGCTACTTTTATTTTTGTTTTCAACAATGTTACCTTGCCCCTTTTCATTAATTGCTTTAACTTGCTCCACCGGTAACTTACAAAGAATGCTTACCGAGGGGGTTGCTAAAGGTGGAAGCTGTTCCTTTTTAATTCTACTCAAAAGAACGGTTAATTATTATTTTTTAATTTGCCGTCTGGATGGTGTGGCCTGAATTTGTCATCCTGAGCGATAGCCCTGAATTTGTCATCCTGAGCGTCAGCCCTGAATTTGTCATCCTGAGCGACAGCCCTGAATTTGTCATCCTGAGCGATAGCGAAGGATCTTAGTTTTTAAGCTGCTTAATAGAATCTTCATTCACTTTGTTCATTCAGAATGATAGGGTTCCGGGCCTTTTCAGTGGTGACAGAGAACCGTCCCTCTGTCCCTCTGTCACATGGTCCCCTGTCACATGTTATATGAATCTGCTTAGGAGGTGCCTTTATTGTCAATACCGGAAATTTTTAAGAAACTGCAACCTTTTATTGAGGAAATTCTTGGGGATCCGGAGCTGGCTACTGCGAAAGTTACCGTTAATTGTGAAGTGCTTACCCCGGAGGAAGCGATTGGGTCCCCGGGACGGGATGACTTCCCCCTGCAAAAGGGGAAAGAGAAATTGGTGCAGGCTGAAATTGATGGTTGTGCTGGCCAGGCCTATACGGACATGCCGGGTAATTTTTCCGGCTCCTTGCACGAAGCTTTAACCCTTCCCCCGGACAACAATTATCACCGAGCGATCATTATTGCCGCGCTGAATGCCGTTCACCGCAAAATAAAGCAAAATGATAGCACCATCCACTGCCGGGATGAAGGGCCGGGAAAGTGCAGTGAAAAACTGGTAGAATATATTGCGGAGGAATATGGAAAGCCATGTATTGCCGTGGTTGGTTTACAGCCGGCCATGGTGGAGCAACTGGCCCGCCATTTTGAAACCAGGGTTTTCGACCTGGATCCGGATAACATCGGTAAAGAGAAATATGGGGTAACCATTGAGGGCGGCGACTATAACCTGGAACAGATCGAGGACTGGTGTGATCTTTTT
>JBMNNS010000036.1:0-15208 GCA_050942625.1 Dethiobacteria bacterium | reverse complement strand
TCTCCAGCAGAGCACTACCCTCCTAGTGGATAAGAGCCAAAAGTAGTATATCCATAACTTGAGGGAATGAACCATTTACACAAGATTATTTACACTCCCAACTGTTTGGGACAAAATTAGCCGAGTATTAAAAAGACCACACAGGAGTATAAAAACTCTTATGTGGTCTTTTTTGCCCCGCTTGAAGCTGTTCACTTTAGTTTTTTATTCAATCCCTAAGTGAACGCCTCTTTCGGCGCTTTTTTTTACATCAAAACTGTGATGAAACAGACAATTGTTAAACTTAATGTGCCTCTATATCTTCTCCCCCAAAGCGTTCCAGGATGGAAGTCACCTGTGATACTTCATTATCTGCTACTTTTAGGGTAACCAATAAATCCCCTTTTTTAACCCTTTCTTCCAGCTGTCTGCCACTTTCCTCAGGAATACCAAAATCTACAAGCCCCCCTACAATACCTCCCCCAACAATGCCTGTTAGAAAGGCAGCCAGTGGGCCTGCAGCTACTATGGGGCCTATACCGGGTATGAGAAGCGCACCGGTACTTGCTAAAAGGCCTGCAATGCCACCTATCGTCCCCCCGGTGAAGGCTCCATCACCGATGTTTTGATCCCCCATGGTCATGCTGTCAACGTCATTTTCCTGTGCCCCTAAATTTTGTTTTTTATCTTTGGCAATTAATGATATTTCCCTTTCATCAAAACCCTGTCTTTTCAGTTCATTAATAGCTTCTTTGGCACGTTCTTCACTATTAAAAATACTGACTACTGCTTTTGCCATTAAATCCGCCTCCTGTTTTTAGAGTAACCTGTACTGTATTATTTCCAAGAGTTATTCTTCTATACATTATGGCAAAAGCAACACTGGCCCTATTTAGCATTAGAACCTTCCTGTATGGCCAAAACCACCGGAACCTCTTTTTGAGGCAGGTAATTCTTCTCGTTCGATTAGTTGAACCCTGGGCAGGGCTTGGAATATCAACTGTGCTATGCGTTCCCCACGCTGGATCCTGTATACATCCGGGCCAAGGTTAATTAATAATACCTTGATCTCTCCACGGTAGTCGGCATCAATGGTACCGGGTGAATTTAAAACAGTAAGACCATATTTTAAAGCCAACCCACTTCTGGGTCTAATTTGGCCTTCAAATCCAGCGGGTAAAGCCAAAGAGATACCAGTAGGTACTAACTTAATTTCCCCTGGGCCGATTTGAACCTCTTCAGCAACAGCAGCAAAGAGATCCATTCCTGAAGCACCGGCACTCATATATTCTGGGAGAGGAAGATCTTTTGCCTGCCCTGACTTTTTAATAAACACCTTGATATTTTGCAACTGTGATCACCTTTTCTCTTTGATGAGTGTGATAAGGGAATGTAGTATAAGTATATTTTTACGATTTCAGCCTGTCAAGGACAATAAAATGAGTTAGTGCCATAGTTCTACTATTAGAGGGTTGTATGCCGATGCTTTGATTAAGACAAACCTGTTACTGTTGTTTCTAAATTTAAAATCAAGATAATCCGAAACAGTAGCATCTTTCCCCGGTGGGACATAATCAACAGGCATGCTGTGGGGGTAACGTTCTACAACTTCCAGATTAGCATTCAACACTGCATTATATAAGGTTGTTGAAACCTGGCAAATGCCTCCACCATAGCCTGGAACAACACTGCCACCAACGATAATAGGGGCAAGCTTATATCCCCTTTCGGGTGTACGCGGTTTTGTTGCATCATTAAACGAAAAAATATCACCAGGAGCTACTATGCTATTATTAATGGCATAGGTTGCTATTCTGATATTTTCCCCCCTGTTACCGCCCCCAAACCAGGTCGAATAGGATCCAATTTTTGTGTTGATGTTTTTATAAACTTCTTCCGTTATTTCGGGATCGAGTGTTATATAAAAAGGCTGATGCACAGTATGGGGTTCTGAATTCATAATTAACTTAACTGTAGCGGTTACGTCAATTTTTTTCCCATAGCCCTCGGCAAGTGTTTGCCCCGTATAAGAATCAAGGTAAGCATTGCGGGGTTTAGTAAGAATTTCCCGGTTTAGGGAGTTTACCAGGGCTTCAACCTCATCCTCAAACATCCTTTCCACCAGGATATCCCCCAAATAAACTCCGGCTGGAACACCAAATTTATATCGCCTATACCTATCCTGAATGTTATAAGTCAAGCAGCCAGTGATCGTTAACAAAAAAATTAAAGTCAGGGTAGTTCCTTTGATAGTAATAATTAGTTTTTTATTCATCAAGATCATCCAATGCAAAGCCTACCTGAGGATAGTCGGGATTAAACAACTGGGTTAAGGTAACTATGGAAAAGCCTTGTTTTTTTATTACAGGAATAGATTCTTTTAAAAAAGTTACCGTGTCTTCGGTAGGATGCATGAGTATTATTGCACCGTTATGCAGGTTATCTAACACCCTTGATTTCATACTCTCAACCCCAGGAAGATCCCAATCAACAGTATCAAGTGACCATAAAACGGTGCGCATGTTTTCTCGGGCTACCGCCTCCAGAACCAGTTTGTTATATTCACCTTTATGAGGGGTAAAAAATAAAGGTGTTTTACCCGTTAAGGTTTGCACAACTCCATTTACTTCCTTCAAACCGCTTTCTATTTCCTGGGGGGATAATTGTGTATAAACAACACTATCCGTATGCCCATGATTACCGAGCAGGTGTCCTTTTTCAGCCATTTCCCGCAATAAGTCCTCGTTTTCTTTTGCCCATCTACCCACGACAAAAAAATTTGCGGGGACCTCTTCCTTTTCTAATACATCGAGCATGGGTTTCACATGTTCTGTTCCCCAGGCAACATTAACCATAAAACTAATCTCTTTTTTAACCGGGTTACCCCGTTCGATCAATGCCGAAGGATAATCAGCAATATTTACTTCCGGAAACAAAGGTTCTAAAACAGGAAAAACCTTTTCCCCAGCAGCAGCGGAAATAATTTTTTCCACTGTTTCTGCAGCATTGGCTCTATAGCCCCAAATTTCAGGGACTATGCAGTTTGTTGTAGGGTCGTAAAGGGCATCTATTGGATTTACCTGCCATTCACCTAACTTAGCTACTACTATCTCCTCAACCTTTTGGCGTGGATATCCTCCTATATTTTGTTCCAAGAAAATAACATCGGCTTCAGTTTTGTCATAAAAAGCTAATGGAGTTCCAGGACTGTTCCTGTGAAAAGCTTTCAAGAAACAAAGACTACCTATGAGCAGTATAAGAACCATAATAACAATTAAAATTTTCTTATATTTCCCGGTACCAAAGAAAACAATCATTTTATTCTCACCTGTTTAATAAAATAGGGGAACCTATGGTATACCCTTTCCACTCCAGAAAATCAATTATTTCAGGCAGAGTCTCTTCCAATTCAGGGGAATTTGTATGGAAAAGGATAATAGCCCCATCGTGTAAATTTTCTTCAAGGTGGCTAAAGATCATTTCAGTTTCAATACCTGGGAGTATGAGGGCGTTGATGCTCCATAACAAGGTTGTACAACCCTGTTCGGCAGCAAGACGGACAATTCTAAGAGTATATTCTCCATAAGAAGGGCGAAAAAAAGTAGGGCTATAGTCCAACAATTCCTTGCTTAATGTATTGAAGTTTGCTATTTCTTCCGTTATTTCTTCTTCTGTTAGTAGCAATAAAGAACGGTTGGTAACAGTTTTATTCCCCAGCTGATGCCCACGGGCTATGATTTCAGCTGCCTCATTTGGAAACCTTTTTAACCAATGACCGGTCACAAAAAAAATTGCCTTAGCCTCATGTTTATCAAGCAGCTCCAGGATGTTTTGTAAATTCTTCATTTCCCAGAGGACATTAAAAGTAAAAAATACTTTCTTTCCCACCCCCTCTGCATGGTATATAGGTTCTGGTGCGTAAGATAGGCCCGCAGTATTAAGTATACCGGTTGTTACTAACACAAGAACAAGTCCGGTAATTAAAAAAAAAGAAGCCTTCTTCATTTTTTAGAATACCCCTTTAAAATTCCTTTCTCTATAAATTAATATTTAAAATAAAAAAAGATATGCCTTATAAATCTACTCAAATAAAAAAACATAAACCCTATGGCTTATGTTTTTTTATTTCTTTATTACGTTTCCGGTAATGGGGGTCTTTCCCACTGTTAGCCCTTCTATCCTTACGCTCATAACCCCTTGGAGGGGGTTCGTAATCAGGCAGTGCTTCTTTCCTGGACAGGTTTATTCTGCCTTTATCATCAATATCAAGGACCTTCACTAACACTTGCTCGCCAACATTTACCACTTCCTCCGTAGTATTTACCCTGAAATTGTCAAGGTGGGAGATATGCACCAGCCCTTCTTTACCGGGCAGAATTTCTACAAAAGCACCATATTTTTCGGTACGGGTCACCTTGCCAAGATATACCTTACCTGGTTCTACATCTGTTGTCAAATCTTCTATCATTTTCTGAGCCTTTTCACCTGCCTCGGCATTTAAAGTCACTATAAAGATTTTGCCGTCAGGCTCTATATCAATTTCTGCCCCTGTTTCTGCAATAATTTTATTGATAATCCTGCCCCCAGGCCCAATAACGTCTCTTATTTTATCAGGATCTATTTGCATAGTGAAAATACGGGGCGCAAAAGAAGAAATTTGTTTTCTGGGTTCACTAATAGTTTCCATCATTTTATCGAGAATAAATAGATAACCCTCTCTTGCTTTTTCTAACGCCTCTTTTAATATTTCACGGGATAAACCTTTTATTTTGATATCCATTTGCAAGGCTGTGATACCCTTCTTTGTTCCGGCAACCTTAAAGTCCATATCTCCTAGAAAGTCTTCTATTCCCTGTATGTCTGAAAGGATTGCTATTTTGTCATCCTCTTTAATTAGTCCCATTGCTATCCCTGAAACGGGAGCCTTTATAGGGACACCTGCATCCATTAAAGACAAGGTCCCGGCACAAACACTTCCCATGGATGTAGAACCGTTGGACTCTAAAACCTCCGATACCAGCCGTAGTGTGTAGGGAAATTCTTCCTCCCCGGGGATCACCCCTTTAAGGGCTTTTTCGGCCAGGGATCCATGGCCTATTTCACGTCTTCCGGGGCCACGCATAAAACCTGTTTCCCCAACACTGTAAGGAGGGAAATTATAGTGATGTATAAACCTTTTTGATTCTTCAATGCCCAGCCCATCTAAAATTTGCATATCCCTGAGAGCCCCGAGGGTGCAAATATTTAAAACCTGGGTTTGCCCTCTGGTAAAAAGAGAAGAACCATGGGTCCGTTTAAAAAGCTGTACCTCGGAAGAAATTGGTCTTATTTCATCCCAGGCTCTGCCATCAGGACGTACCTTTTCATCAAGTATCATGGTACGAAGGACTTTTTTAACAAGGTTATCTAAAATTTTCTTAATATCCTTTTCACTTTCCGGGTAAATTTCCAGGAAATGCTCCAATGTTTCCCTTTTTACTTCCTCTAATTGATCCTCTCTGGTGGCTTTATCTACGTTCCTTAAAGCAGTTTTAATTTTTTCTTCACAATACTGTTCAACCTCAGCCTTTATTTGTGGATCTGGCTCAGTAAAGTCCAGCTCTATTTTTTCTTGACCTACTTTTGCAATAATATCTTGTTGTAATGCAATTATTTTTTTTATACACTCATGTCCAGCCATAATTGCTTCTAAAACCTGGTCCACACTGACTTCCTCTGCTGAGGCCTCAACCATCATTATGGCATCCTCTGTTCCAGCTACTACTAAATTAAGTGTACTTAATTCTTTCTGTTCAACGGTAGGGTTTATAACGGGTTTGCCATCAATTAAACCAACGTTAACAGCAGCAACCGGGCCGGCAAAAGGTATCTTTGAAATAGAAAGGGCTATAGAGGCACCAATAATTGATAAGGGTTCTGGAACACAATCCTGGTCAACAGAAAGCACATGTGTAACAACGTGGATACTATTGCGGAATTTTTCGGGGAAAAGTGGCCGGAGTGGTCTATCGGTAAGTCTGGCAGCCAGTATTGCCTTCTCTGTTGGCCTGCCTTCCCTCTTAATAAACCCCCCCGGGATACGGCCAACAGCATAAAGTCTTTCCTCATAATCTATTGTTAGGGGTAAAAAATCTGCCCCTTCCCGCGGTTCCTTAGAAACAGTAGCCGCAACTAAAATAGCTGTATCTCCATAGCGTATTAATGCAGATCCACTGGCTTGCTTGGCCATCTTCCCTATTTCAACAATCAATGTTCTATCGGCGACATCTAACTGAAAAGTTTCCAAACAACAACCTCCTTTTACTTTTAGAAAAGCGGGGAGACCCCGCTTTTTAATTAGCTCTAATTATTATTTCCGCAAGCCAAGTTTTGTAATGATATTACGATATCTTTCCGGCTTTTTATCCCTTAAATAATTTAATAAACCCCTTCTTTTCCCTACCATTTTCAATAAACCCCGCCTGGAGTGAAAATCTTTTTTATGGAATTTAAGATGTTCAGTCAGCTGATTTATTCTTTCGGTAAGTATGGCAATTTGCACTTCAGGAGAACCGGTATCGCTATCATGAAGCTTATGTTGCCTAATAATGCCATTCTTAATTTCGTTTTTTATAGACAAAAAAATTTCACCTCCTCAGGTCCACATCTTCCGATTTTAACTAAAAAATGCAACCCATGATCAAAAAAATTTTATCATATCACAGAAACTTTGTAAACATTACACAAATACCCTTTTTAGAAAGACCCTTCCTTGAGCAAAAAAGCATATTTTTGGGTAATTAAACTTTTGGCTAACGCAATATCAGACTGAATCTGTTTAACTAAATAGGAAGCACTGGCAAAAGTTCTTTCTTCCCTAATCTTGTGCAAAAATTTAACAGTTAACTCTTCCCCATAGATATTTTCCCCAAAATCAAACAAATACATTTCAACAAATACCTGTTCACCCTTGCAAAAGGTTGGTTTTTTACCAATATTGGTCAAGCCAAATAGCTTACGTTCCTTCCATAACGCTAAACACAGGTAAACGCCGTTGGAAGGTATTAAAAGATCTGGGGCTATCATCAGGTTTGCAGTTGGGAAACCTAACTTTTTGCCCCTGCCTTCCCCATAAACGACCTTTCCTTTCCTTTGGAAATAATATCCCAAACAACGAGAGGCCTTTTCGAGTTCACCCCTAGTTATTAGTTCCCTGATCAGGGAACTACTGATTAGTTCGTTATTATCCATAATGGGAGGCATTATTTCGACTTTATAATTGAACTCATCGCTCCATTGTATTAAATCCTGGGGCGAGCCTTTACCCCCCTGCCCAAAGGTATAATCATAACCAACCACAACCACTGCTGTTTTAAGGCGGGAAACCAGATATTCCTTTACAAAATTATAGGGAGAAATTATTGAAAATTCATTATTAAATTCTTCAATGACCAAATAATCAATTCCAAGGCTTTCCAACATAGCTGCTTTTTCTTCCAGGGAAGAAAGAAATAAAATATTCAAATGGGGGCGGAGAACTTTGAGCGGATGGGGGTCCAGTAGAAAAACAGCACTTTTAAGCCCTGCTTTTTTAGCTTTACAGACAGTTTTTTCTATGATCTTCCTGTGGGCTAAATGCAGTCCATCAAAATTTCCCAGAGCAAGTACCAGCTTTTGTCCACGAGCTTCATAGTTATTTATACCATTTACTAATTTCATAATTCACCTTATACAACCGTAGTGTTAAAGATTTTTTTTGGTTTTAGAAAATAATTTGACATTTTATCTTTTTCCCAACTAGCCAATGCGACAAATTCACTGCCTGTAGTATATATTGGGAAAATATTTCCGTCAACGGGCAAAGAAGACAAGTCAGGCCCAAAATCTTTCTTTATTGCTTCCAACGCTACAGGACGCCCCTGGTACAAAAGCTTGAGATTATAATTATCTAGTGTAACACCTTTTGAACGTTCAAAAATGTAATCCAGGGGAAGGATAACAGAAGAGAGACGGTTTTCCTTTGCCAGGAGTTGCAATTTATTGAGGGTTTGTGCATCCCCTAGTTTAAATTTTCCTACTTCTTTCCTAAGCAAAAAGGACATGTGTCCCCCGCAGCCAAGGGTTTCGCCAATATCCGCACAAAGTGTTCTTATATATGTTCCCATTGAACATTTTATTTCCAAAAGAATCTTTTGCTGAGGGAAATAGTCAATAACCTTAATAAAAAATATTTTTACCCGGCGCGCCTTGCGTTCAATGGTAATACCTTTGCGGGCATATTCATACAATTTTTTACCATCCTTTTTAATTGCCGAAAACATAGGGGGGACTTGCCTTATTTCCCCAGTAAAGGAATGTAGAACTCCTTCAAGATTGTCCATATTAAAATGAAGAAGAGGTCGTCGGGAAACAATCCTGCCATGTGAATCTGCTGTGTCTGTAGTTATACCCAAACACAGTTCTGCCCTGTATATCTTTGGAAAGCCCATCAGGCAAGAAGAAAGCCTGGTAGCCTTGCCCAGCATAACAGGTAAAACCCCGGCTGCACCAGGGTCAAGGGTGCCGCCATGGCCAATTTTTGTGCCAGGAAAATATTTTCTTAGAAATTTTACGACATCATGAGAACTCATGCCGGGTGGTTTAAGTATGTTTATAAAACCGTCCAAGAAAGATCACTCCGGTAATACTTGTTCTTTAATAGCTTTTTTTACGGCATTTAATACTAGAGCCTCTACTTCATTTTGTTTTCCCTTGATGGTACATCCTGCAGCTAGTGGGTGGCCGCCACCGCCAAATTTTTTTGCTATCCGGGAAACATCAATGGTTTTGGAGCGAAAAGCTATTTTTGTTTCCAGGTTTTTATCCGTATGGTAAAAAAATATTCCGGCTTCTACTCCCTCAATGTTTTTTGTATAGTTCACAAAACCATCGAGTTCTTCAGGTTTTGCCCTGTGCTTTTGCAACATGTCATCCCTAACTTTCATCCAGGCAATTCGGCCCTCATCTTCAAATTCCAGTGTAGCCAGTGCATCACTTAAAAGCTTTATCGCCGGCACGGAAAGCTCGTCGAATATTTTTTGACTCACTAATGAAGGGTTTATCCCTTGTCTAAGAAGCCCGGCAGCAATACACATTGCCCGTGGCGAAGTATTTTCATACTTAAAAAAACCGGTATCCGAAGATATACCTACATATAAGCAAAGGCTTATCTCCGGATCAATGTTAATTTTATTTTCCCTTAAGAGCCGGTATATTATTTCAGCTGTTGCTGAAGCATTAACATCGACAATATTAAAGTCCCCAAACAAATCATTGGTAATATGATGATCGATGTTTACTATTACCCCTGATAAATTTAGAACGGTTTCCTTCATATAACCCAGTCTATCTAAATCACTGCAATCTAAAATAAAAACAAGGGTTTCAGCATTGTTGGGGTTGATATGGTCCTTAAAATTTTCGATACCAGGAAGAAAAGAATATTTGGAAGGTATCACATCTGCACAAAATAATTGAACATCTTTTCCTCTTTGTTTTAAAGCTTTTTTTAAAGCAAGGGCAGAACCGATAGCATCCCCATCAGGCCTAATATGAATGAGAATAATAGTATGATGATAGCGTTCTAAAAGGGTATCAAGGTTAAAGTTATTCATTATCGTCTGCTCCGTTATTAATTCCCGGTTTAGAATGTAAACCTCTTAATACATTTTCTATATGTGCACCATATTCCATAGAATGATCAAGCTTAAATTCTATTTCAGGTACATGGCGTAGTCGAATTCTTTTACCAATTTCCAGACGAACAAAACCAGTTGCTCTGCCAAGCGCTTCCAATACCTTTTTTTGTTCCTCCTTATTACCGAAAATGCTGACATAGATAGTTGCATAACTTAAATCCCTGGTTACTTCTACACCTGTAACGCTGGTCATTTTTTTTAAACCGGGATCATTCAGTTCTAAATGTAATATTTCACTAACTTCTTTTTTTATTTCTTCTCCTACCCTTTGTGCCCTCTGTTTTGCCATATCACTACCCCCAACCAGCATGATAAATCGTTTTATGAAGGAATTACTTGTTCAATAACATACGCTTCCAATATATCCCCTTCTTTTAAATCATTAAAATTCTCAAGGAGAATACCACATTCAAAGCCGGTAGTTACTTCTCTTGTATCGTCCTTGAAGCGTTTTAAGGAACTTATTTTACCCTCATGAATTATCTTCCCGTCCCTGAGCACCCGGATATTGGCATTCCGGGTAATTTTCCCCTCACGGACATAAGAACCTGCGATTGTACCAACCTTGGAAACCTTAAATGTTTGCCTTATTTCAGCCTGCCCCAGATTAACTTCTTCATACTCTGGCTTTAATAAGCCGTGGATAGCAGCTTTAATGTCATCCAATACCTCATAAATGACCCTGTAAAGCCTAATATCTACCCGTTCTTTTTCCCCTAACTTCCTAACATTAGCATCTGTGCTGACATTAAAACCTATAATAATGGCATTGGAGGCAGAGGCAAGCATGACATCGGATTCCTTTATTGCACCTACACCTTTGTGTATAATATTGATTTTAACATCTTCACTTTCAATTTTCATCAAGGATTCCTGCAGGGCTTCAGCTGAACCTTGGACATCGGCTTTCAGGATAATATTTAAATCAATTTCATTTTCAAGTGCCTGGTTGAAAAAGTCATCAAGAGAAACCTTCTGGATTTTTTTCAGCGTGGCTTCCCTCAGCTTCTCCCCTCTTTTTAATGCAATTTGCCGGGCTAATTTTTCATCCTTAACAACTAAAAAACTGTCACCTGCCTGGGGGACGTCATTAAGACCAAGGATTTCAACTGGTGAAGAAGGAAGGGCTTTTTTTATTCTTTTACCCTTGTCATCAATCATTGCCCTTACTTTTCCATATATGTTTCCACAGATGATTGGATCGCCGACCTGGATTACTCCATCCTGAACGAGTAAGGTTGCAAGAGGGCCACGGCCTTTATCAAGTTTTGCCTCAATGACGGTTCCCTGCGCTAAACGTGAATAACTGGCTTTAAGTTCTGCCATTTCGGAAACGAGAATAATCATTTCCAGCAGCTCATCAAGGCCTTCTTTTTTTAAAGCACTAACTTCTACAACAACTGTATTTCCTCCCCATTCTTCTGGCACTAAGTCTATTTCAGCAAGTTGTTGTTTAACCCTTTCAGGGTTAGCATCAGGTTTATCCATCTTATTGAGAGCAACAATAATAGGAACACCTGCAGCTTTGGCATGGTTAACAGCCTCAATCGTTTGTGGCATCACTCCATCATCAGCCGCTACTATCAATACTGCTATATCGGTAACCTGGGCACCCCTTGCCCGCATGGTAGTAAAAGCCTCATGCCCCGGGGTATCTAAAAATGTTATCTGTTTCCCTTTGATTGTAGCCTTGTACGCTCCAATATGTTGGGTAATACCTCCAGCTTCCGATTCCAAAATATTAGTTTTTCTGATGGCATCCAACAAGGAAGTTTTACCATGATCCACATGTCCTAAAACAGTTATAACCGGGGACCTTGGTTTCAAAATACTGTTTTCTTCATCTTCTTCAATCAGGGTTAATAGTTCTTCTTCATCAGGATCAGCTTCTAATTGAAATTTAATATCATATTCGCTGGATAATAATTCCAACTCATCCCTGTCAATTTCTTTATTGATATTAGAAATAATCCCCAAATCCAACAGTTTGGCTAAAATGTCTGAGGCAGGTACATCCAACCTTCCTGCCAATTCCCCAACCGTAACTCTTCCCTCCAAAATAAGTGCCTGTTCTGGTTGTGGTTTCTTTGATGAAGCAATTTTTGCTGCTTTTCTTGACTTCCGACTTGTTTTGACAACCTTCCCTTTTTTATCTGCTTTCTTTTTTTTAGCTTCTGCAGGATGCTTTTTCTCCAGGGTTGCAGTTATATTTGGTGCGGTTTCTTTTTTGTCTAACCCTTTTTGGGGTTCTTCTTCCTCACCTTTGGGCTCTTCTTCCTTATGCTCCCCTTGTATGGTTGCTTCTTTTTTGGGCTCTTCTTTTGGTACTTCGGTTGTTTCATCTATTGGTTTTTTTTCCCCTGTTGTCAACATATCCATGATTTTTTTAGCCAAAGTTTTATCAAGGGTACTCATATGGTTTTTTACATCAACATGAAGCTCCCGCAAAACGGTTATTAATTTTTTACTATTTATTCCCAATTCCTTTGCCAATTCATATACTCTTACTTTAGCCACTAAATATTACACCTCCATTTAATTTACCTCCTTAAAGTTGTGAAACTACCACCTGTTCCAGGGGGTACAAAATAATACTTTGTATAAATCCCTTCATCTTTTAGGAGTAGAAAATTTAATTTGGTCTTAAAAACCTTTAAATTTTTCTTCCAATAGTTCAATAACATTGGTAGGTATTGCCGCACGCAGGTTTTTTTCCAGTGCTTTTCCCTTAATTGCTTTCTGTAAACATTCCTTACTAGGGCAAATATATGCACCCCTGCCTGCTTTTTTCCCCGTGGGATCAAGTTCTATCTCACCCTTTGGGGTTCTAACTATTCTGATCAACTCCTTTTTTTCTTTATTTAAGCGGCAACTCAAACACATTCTTTGGACTACCTTACGCTTTTTAGCCATCGTCTGGTTCATCCCCGTTATCTGCTATTTCATCAACTGTCCCGTCTTCCCCTTTTGGAGGAAAATATTTGGATTCACTGACAATATCAATTTTCCAACCCGATAATTTGGCTGCCAAACGGGCATTTTGCCCTTCTTTGCCTATGGCAAGGGAAAGCTGGTAATCAGGTACTACTACCATAGCAGCCTTACGCTCCTCGTCTATAATGACCTGAATCACCTTTGCAGGGCTCAGGGAACTAGCTACAAAAACTTCTGGATTTTCATTCCACTCAATTATATCAATTTTTTCTCCTTTTAGCTCCAAAACAATGGCCTGAACTCTCGAACCACGGGGCCCAACACAGGCTCCTATAGGATCAACATCCTTATTACGTGAATATACAGCAATCTTGGAGCGATAGCCAGGTTCACGTGCCACTGATTTTATTTCCACAACACCATTATAAATTTCAGGTACCTCTAGTTCAAATAACCGCTTCAGGAAACCAGGATGCGTTCTTGAAACGAATATTTGCGGGCCTTTGGTTGTTTTTTTTACCTCGAAAATAAAAACTTTGACACGATCTCCTTGTTTAAAAACTTCCCCTGGTATCTGTTCTGAAGGCAGTAAAATAGCTTCCGTTTTACCAAGGTTAATGATGGCATTTTTTTGTTCATAGCGCTGAAATATACCTGTCACAATGTCTTCTTCTCTATCAACAAATTCTTCGTAGATAAGTTCCCTTTCAGCTTCACGTATGCGTTGAATGACCACTTGTTTGGCTGTTTGGGCAGCAATTCTTCCAAAATTTTTAGGGGTAACCTCCAACTCCAGCACTTCGCCTACCTTTAACGACGGATCCTTTTCTCTGGCTTCTTCTAAAAGTATTTCCTGCTGGGGTTTGGAGACACTCTCTACTACATCAAGATAGGAAAAAACTTTAATTTTCCCTGTTTCTCTTTCAATGTTAACTTTTACATTATGAGAAGAATTAAAATTTCGCTTGTAAGCAGAAATCAATGCAGCCTCTATAGCCTCAAACAAAATGTCTTTATTAATTCCCTTTTCTTTTTCTATGGCTTCTAGAGCTGCCATAAAGTCATGGTTCACTTTTTATACCCTCCAATTTATTTTAAGTAGAGGTTAGCTTTGGCAATATTGCTTAATTTAATGGGAACCTCCTCCTCTTCTTCCGTTTGCAAGATGACTTCCTCTCCATTAAAAGCAGATAAAATTCCTATAAAATTTTTACGCCCATTAATTTTCTGGAATGTTTTTAGCTTTACATTTTCCCCCTGAAACCTTTTGTAATCCTCGGCCTTTTTTAGAGGCCTTTCAACCCCACAAGAAGATACCTCCAGCAAATAACTGGAGGGGATAGGATCTTCAATATCCAAAAGTTCTCCCAGGGATTTGCTAACCTGTTCACAATCTTCAAGCAAAATTCCCCCGGGTTTGTCTATAAAAAGAACCACATGGGGTTCTCCCTTTATAACCTTGTACTCAAGATCGACAAGTTCATAGCCAAAATCCCCTGTTACCCTTAGTGCCAACGCTTCAATAACTTTTTTTATTTTATTTCCCACTATTTTCTCCCCGCAAAAACATCTTTTAAGAATAAAGAGTGGGTAAAGCAGGCCCACTCTCTTTCAGACAGATATGGCTTTCTTTGCTACTAACAAAATTTTATCACATTTGGCACGGGGATGCAACAAAGAGTCACTTTATTTTAATTTTAGAATCAGCAAGTGTAAAATATTTAAGAATTTCCCAATACATCTTCATACGGGCAACCATGCCTTTCCATACTCCCATTTTTTCTTCTTTCATTACATGGGACATATCTAGTAAAGTGACTTCTTTAACCCTTACCCCTGAATTTTCTATATAACGGTTTAACGCTAGTTCAACACCGAATCGTGCTACATTTAGATCAGATATTTCTTCTAATAACGAAAATTTTAATGCCCTCTGGCCGGAAAGGTACGGTGCCATTTTTTGTGCCAGGTCTGTAGCAATTCTTCCTCTGTCAAAAATACCAATGGTCATGTCTGCTTCATCATTAAGAACCGGTTCCAAAAGATTATGTACATGTTGAGGAGTTAAGCCCAGAAGGTCGGCATCCAGAAATAGAACTACGTCGGCCTTAAAACTATTCAGGCCGGCTTGCATAGCTCCACCTTTCCCCAAATTTTCCCTGAGTTCCACTACTTCAACGTCATAACTTTTAGCTACACTTACCGTGTTGTCTGTAGAACCATCACTAACAACAATGATCTTGGTTATAAGTGAAACTTGTTTTAAGGTTTGTAAAACATTTCCGATCGTTTTTTCCTCATTATACGCCGGTATTAGGGCTAATACCTCCATTTACAAAGCCTCCGTCATTCATCTTTTTTTTACTGTCATTCATCTTTTTTTACTATTGCTAACATTTCTTCCTTAAAAACATCGACAAGCTTATTTAAAGCTACCTTCTTAAATACTTTCCCTTCTTTAAAAATAATACCCCCATCCCTGGAACCGGATATACCGATATCGGCCTCTTTTGCTTCTCCAGGGCCATTTACAGGACACCCCATTACAGCAATTTTCAAAGGATAATTAATGTCTTTTA
>JBMNNS010000152.1:0-2738 GCA_050942625.1 Dethiobacteria bacterium | reverse complement strand
AAAAGAAAAGTCCTCCATATAGGAACAATTCGCCGCTATCCATCTGCTGTATAACTTCTTCATTACCGGATTCAATAACGGTTTTGGCTTGACGGTAGGTTTCCCGATTCCAGTCAACGGCTTTAGCAGCTATAGCAGATGATTCACGTTCTTTTGGTGTTCTTGCCTCCCCAAAATTTTGGGGAACCCCTTTTTTCTGATACTGATTACTACCCTGCCTATTCCCCAACGTTTTCTCTATCCTTATGGCAAGCTCTACTTTCTCGGAAGGGGTAAGGTCAAGCCTGATAAATTTATGTAAATCATACGGTAATTTATACGGCAGTTTTGCCTTGTGAATGAATATCTAATTTTTTGGAAAAAAGTATTAACGCCCCACAAGTGCCGATAAATAGGGCATCGAAGGACGTTTTTAAATACGTCTAAACTCTATTTTTCAACTCTGGGGGTCAAGAGGTCGCAGGTTCAAATCCTGTCGCTCCGACCAGGGGAAAACACGGGATGCCCCGCAACTATTTACAGTTGCGGGGCATCCCCCTTTTGAAAAGAATGCAAAGGGACTAGGGATCTTGAAGTGCTAATAATCATGCTTAATTATGGTTTAAGTCTTTGTAACCTTTTGTAACCTAATGAAATTCTACTTTTTAATAAAAATATACCTTTAATCATTGACTTTTCTACTTTATTTGTTACAATTTATCTTGGCATTTAAAGCAAAAATAATAAAAAGGGGGCTGAGAAATGCACGCTTTGGGCCGTCACGTTTTAGCTGAATTTCATGATTGTTCATCTGAGATTCTAAACGACCCTACAAAAATTGAGGAAATGATGGTAAAAGCTGCTATGGAGGCAGGAGCAGAGGTTTTGGAAGTTGTTTTCCATCAGTTTGCCCCGCAAGGGGTTAGCGGAGTAGTGGTGATATCTGAATCACATTTAGCAATTCATACCTGGCCGGAATACAGATATGCTGCTGTTGATGTTTTTACGTGCGGTAACACTGTAGATCCCTGGGTGTCCTGTAATTATTTAAAAAAACAGTTTGAAGCTAATTGTATGGTGGCCAAAGAGATGAAGCGTGGCATTTTTGATTATGAGGTAAGCCATGCCCCTCAACAATCTGCTGTATAAAATAAAGGAGGCTGTACTTTGTCACCCCTTCCCTGGAAATGGTTTATTGAATATACCCACCCTACACAAGCACACATGCATGGTATAGAAAGGTATGTTTATAGCGGCCAAAGTTTATATCAAAAAATTGAGATCATTGATACGGAGTTCTTCGGCCGCTGTCTAATCTTGGATGGGAAAATTCAATCTGCTGAGTTTGACGAATATATTTATCATGAAGCGTTGATTCATCCTGCCATGGTAACTTACCAGGAGCCCAGGAGAGTATTAGTCGTTGGTGGAGGGGAAGGAGCTGTCCTGAGGGAGATACTGAAATATCC
Source organism: Dethiobacteria bacterium (assembly GCA_050942625.1). Classification (GTDB taxonomy): domain Bacteria; phylum Bacillota; class Dethiobacteria; order DTU022; family UBA8154; genus JBMNNS01. The sequence continues at coordinate 1,290 of JBMNNS010000152.1, read as the reverse complement.
TTCCGTGGAAAAATTAATGATGATTGACATTGATAAAGAAGTTGTGGAACTTTGTAAGCAGTATTTGCCTAAATGGAGTGATGGGGCTTTTGATGATCCCAGGGTAAAGCTATTATTCATGGATGCTCGCAAGTACCTTGAGGAAACGGAAGAAAAATGGGACATTATTTTTATTGATCTTCCTGAACCGCTTGACGACAGCCCTTGTTATTTGTTATTTACCAAGGAATTTTATCAGGTAATCAGGGAACGCCTTAATAAAAAAGGAATTGTAGCCCTGCAAGCTGGGGAATTAAATCCCAGGTTATTTCATTGTCACAGTGCTGTTTACAACACTTTGAAATCCGAATTTCAATATGTAGATTCTTATGGGACCTTTATTCCCTCCTATAACACAAGGTGGAGTTTTATCTGTGCCTCGCAGGAGCATAGTCTTTTAAATCATACAGCAGAAATTATAGATAAAAAGCTGGAAGAAAGGCAGGTTACAGATCTTCGCTTTTATGATGGTTTAACCCATATAAGCATGTTTACTCTAACTAAGGACATACGTATGCTGCGCTCAAAAGGAAAGCGCATCATTGAAGATGATAATCCCTTATTCACCTACTAAACATATAAAACTCCTCTGTTATGGCTAAATTCGAGGAGTTTTTTTATATAATATGCTTTTTATTTCATGTACCAGGAGGTTCCTTTATGGAAAATACTTTTGTAATGCTTAAACCAGATGCTATTCAAAGAAATCTTGTCGGTGATATTATTAATAGGTTTGAAAAAAAGGGATTGAAACTTGTAGGGGCGAAACTATTAAAGATGGACAACGAAATGGCTGAAGAGCACTATGCAGAACACAAAGGAAAACCTTTTTTTAATGACCTGGTTAAATTTATTACCTCCGGTCCTGTGTTGGCAATGGTCTGGCATGGCGAAAATGCCATCCAGGTTGCTCGCCAAATGATGGGGGTGACTAATCCACAGGAAGCTGCCCCAGGCACTATCAGGGGTGATTACGGGCTACTAACAGGTAATAACATAATCCATGGTTCTGATTCTTTTGAAAGTGCTGTTAGAGAGATCAACCTTTTTTTTAAAGAAAATGAACTGATTACTTATGAAAAAAATATTGATCCCTGGGTATATGGATTTTAAAGTAAAATGGAGCTTAATTATAGGGCTACTGTAAGGGTATAGTTATACATAAAATAGGTAATATTTCCCCACTTTCAGGGTTTTTATCCTTTATTATTTTCGTTTTTTTATTTTTCCTGATAGTAAATAGTTTAGATT
>JBMNNS010000151.1:0-2753 GCA_050942625.1 Dethiobacteria bacterium | reverse complement strand
TTTCTGGCTGTTATTGCCTGAATGGATTTATCCTGTTTATCAAACTGGGATGTAACCAGATTCATTTCCGAGCCTAGCACCTTAAAACTCTGGTTAATTTCTTTTAAGGCATTTTTGAACTCCCTTTCGCCCTCGATGCCGATTTTAAGGCCAAAACTATCATATCCCATAAGTTTTGTTATCCTCCTAACTCCCAGCGGGCATCAAAAAAGACACCCTAGTTTTAGAGTGTCTTACCTTTTTAATAATTTTAGTTGTTTATATTATCGTATATCCTTCCCCTGCATTTCTAAAAAGTTGAGAAAGTCTTCTAATTCGTTTTTAATGTTATTGAATAAATTTGGCAGTTTCTTTACTAAAGGCTCTATTCTAACAGCAGAAAGATTAAAGCTATACACATTTCTTACTATGTGGCGAAAGCCTCTATATTCATCAAGGCTGTTTCTTGTATCTTTAGAAATAACAACCGGACGCACAAATTCAATTTCAACGGCCATTTGTCGCAAAAGTTCTTGATGCCAGTTTTCTCCTTGAGGTTTTTCTTGGTCTATTGTAGTAGCGATTAATTCAAAAACTCTTTCAAGTGCCGTATAAAAACTGTGAAGATTTAATGCTACACTATCCAAATAAAATTCATCTCCAGATTGCTTCACACTTCCCAGCCACACTGTATTCGATCAAGAATTATCTCGATTTCGGATATTTCTTCACGAATTCTACCAGCCAAAGTAAAAAAACTTTTTATTCATATCTCTATACCCTCAATTTTGATAGCTTTACGCAGAGATTCTCGACAATCCATAGCATCAACTAAATCTACCTTAAATTCTGTAGTTAAGCCTGTTACCGCCCCCACCGCTGCATAAAACCTATTATCCGGTACCCCCCATACAGCTAAATCTATATCAGACCAACGTGTAAATGCAGAGCGCTCAGTTAAAGAACCAAATACCACTACTCTTCTTGCGCCATAATTGTTTTTTAAAACTGTTGCGGCTTTTTTAGCAATTTTCCAAGCAGCTTCATACCGCTCAGCTAAAAATGGTTCTTTCCTAAAAGTGCCTTTTGTAAAAGTCAAGGGATATTTTTGTTTATAATATTTTGCTAATTCTTCGCTTTTTACATTCATTTTTAATCCCTGCCTAATCTACATTTCCCTTTTGTAAAATTATACCACAAGCATCCCGTAATCTCAATCATTGCAAAATAAAATAGCCGCTCACGCTATGATTCCAAACCACCAAACTTCCAGCAACCTTATCTTTCACTGCAGAAGAGTAAGCTATTCCAGATTATCTCCTCCGGTATCCTTCGAGCCTGAGGATTTTTCATCTTTTATGGTAAAATCCTGTAGCTTTAAATCGGGAAAATCATAGCCACTCGGGAATTACCTCATCAATAAAGGCGATTCTTTTAGGCTTGGCAATCCCAATAAACTGCTTATGGCATTCCCACAAATCCATCAAATAGCCAATAGGCATCAGCCATACTTCTTCTTCCCGGCGATTCAATTGCACCGTCCCATAGTAAATGATCCGGGTAAAGAGTGCCTCCTCACTTACCCGGCCGCCTCGTTTTTTGACTCTTCACTCTCCACATTTCTTTTGGTGCCCTTCAGCATGCTGGCCATGATAGCATTTTTGTATTGGGCCAGATCCAAAGGCGAAGTCAAAAGCTCCATCTCTTCTTCGGTTAAGAGTTCCTGCTTATCCTCTTTGTTCCTGAGATTGTGGATCAGGATGGACTGATTGGCCAGCAAAGTGATGAGCCACACCACTTCATCCAAGGCCATTTCAAAGTTCTCTGTTTTCATGAGCTTTTCGCCAAGCTTCTCTAACCCCCCATAGCGCTTGGCGATGGCTTTGGTCGCTTTCGTGGTAAGAATCAGCCGGTACTCCCTATCACCAATGGTTATCACTGTACTTCTTTCTGCAGAAGCTTCATCTACTTCCACTGGTTTTATTTCATTAGCCATAAGTCATCCTCCCATCTTTATTCTGAAACCACTACTGTAGCTACAGTGGTGGACACGCTATCAGCGCCGCTTAGGCTTAAAACACAATAGTAATAGTAGGTACCGGCTACCAAATCGGTAGGAATGTCAAAGCTGGCTGCAGTTTCTCCATTGATAATCGTGCCGCCGGTAGTACTGTCTACCTCATTCTCGTACCATTGGTAAGTGACCGGGTTACTGGTATTGCTGCTGGCTACCACCGAGAGGCTCTCGGTAATGCTGCCTTCAGTCACTTCCGTTGTGGCTGCCGGTTGAGTCGCAATGGTAATGGTGGGTGTTACCTCAGTAAAGTCGGGTTCATAAACAGATGTGAACCAATTGGTAATGATGGAAGCAGCCACTCCATCATCTCCTTCTGTCACTTCTGCTTTCCAGGGATGTTTATTCTCTCCGTCAAGCTTGTTTCTCCTGAAAACAGTGCCTTCTATGGTGGGACTACTGAAGGTAATGGAATCCCCCTTAGTGGCCAGACTGGTTGCGGGAATACTGAAGATAACCCGATAAAGCCAGAAGTGGCGATATTTCCCGTTAGCCTTTTTAGCCCGAAACCCAATAGCCACCGGACTGCCTCCGTCCTCACTTCTGGAAACTACTACATTGTTACTGTCAATCTTACACCCGGTTAAGTCCTGGATAACTGCTGATGCAAGATCATCCACCCCCAGGCTCAAAGCACCGCTTTTAAACTCCTTAACAATTTCTGAAGCCCCATCATCGGCATACAAAATCGCTTCAATAA
>JBMNNS010000150.1:0-2799 GCA_050942625.1 Dethiobacteria bacterium | reverse complement strand
AGGGTGCCATAGAAAAAATAGACTCACCGCTCAAGGAAGATATCGAATATCGTAAGTTTATTGAATATATTGAGGCGGAAGTCGGGGATGTAGATATTACGCAATCCGAAATTTTGGTTGGTGTCGGTAGGGGTATCAGGGAAGAAAAGAATATGGAATTAATTGAGGATTTGGCCAAAACTATCAACGCCGACATCTGCGGAACACGTGCCGCAACGGATGCCGGTTGGTTGCCTCATGATCGCCAGGTTGGTACTTCTGGTAAAGCAGTAAAACCCAAGCTTTATATTGCCATCGGTATTTCTGGAGCTTTTCAACACTTAGCCGGTATCAAGGGTTCGAAAACCATTGTGGCTATTAATAAAGACAAAGATGCCCCGATATTTACTATTGCTGACTATGCCATTGTGGACGACCTCTTCAAGGTGTTACCTAAACTGACGGAGAAGTTAAAGGAACTGGTTGGATAACGGGAATTTAAAAAGTAAAATGGAAATGTAGCAAGAAGCCCTTTCCCATAGGGGGAGGGGTAGCTCACGGAGTTATTCTGTGCTGGAGGATGAAAGATAGCAATGAACAACAAACCCAAAATTGGCGTGTATGTTTGTCACTGCGGGATCAATATCGGCAAAACTGTCGATGTTGAAGCCGTGACTGAGTTTGCTTCTCATTTGCCTTATGTAGAAGTAGCACGTAATTATTCCTACATGTGTTCAGATCCTGGTCAGCTTCTGATCAAGGAAGATATCAAAAAAGAGGGTTTGAACCGTATTGTAGTGGCCTCCTGTTCTCCACGCATGCATGAATTAACATTCCGCAAAGCCCTGGCTGAAGTAGGACTCAACCCCTACTATCTTGAAATGGCCAATCTGAGGGAACATTGTTCCTGGGTTCATCAAGATAGGGAAGAAGCAACAGCAAAGGCAAAAAAATTGGTTGCTGCTGCTGCAGCCAAGGCGCGGTTGTTAGAGCCATTAGTGGAAAATGAGGTAGACGTTGAGCCTGCCACCCTCATCATCGGAGGAGGTATTGCAGGTATACAGGCTGCTCTTGATATAGCCAGTGCAGGTTTTAAGGTTTATATGGTAGAGAAATCCCCCTCCGTTGGGGGGAAAATGTCCCAACTAGATAAAACCTTCCCTACTCTGGACTGTTCTGCCTGTATCCTAACCCCTAAGATGGTCGATGTGGCCAGCCACCCCAACATTGAGTTGATGACCTATTCACAGGTGGAAGAGGTTTCAGGTTATGTTGGTAACTTCGAGGTAAAGGTACGCAAGAAGGCGCGTTATGTTGATATGGATAAATGTACCGGTTGTGGGCTTTGTGCTCAGGAATGCCGTCTCCATAATAGAATTCCTAGCGAATTTGATATGGGTATGGGGAAGAGATCGGCTATTTATATTCCTTTCCCACAGGCTGTTCCTGCCAAGTATACTATTGACCCCGAACGTTGCCTTTTCTTAACCAGGGGCAAATGCGGGAAGGGGCCCAAGTGTATCGATGCCTGTTTACCGGGGGCCATTGACTTTGAACAAAAAGATGAAATTGTGGAATTCAAGGTAGGATCAATTATTGTAGCCACAGGCTATGACACCTTTGATCCTTCCAAAAAACCCGAGTATGGCTATAACGTTTATCCCAATGTTTTAACCGCGATGGAACTGGAAAGGCTTGTTTCTGCCTCCGGTCCTACGGGGGGAGAAATTATTCTCGGCAAGGACGAGGACGCTTTTGTTCCTAAAGAAATAGCCTTTATTCAGTGTGTGGGTTCCCGTGATGCAAGCTGTGGTAATGAATACTGTTCACGTGTTTGCTGCATGTATACCGCAAAACTGGCCCATCTTCTGACCGAGAAAATTCCTGATGCCAATGTCAGGGTCTATTATATGGATGTAAGGGCATTTGGCAAGGGATTTGAAGAGTTTTATGACAGGGTGCGCCGGGAAGGTGTGCACTATATCCGTGGCAATCCCTCAGAGGTATTCAAAAGAGGCGACAAGTTAGTTATCAAAGCGGAAGATACATTGACGGCTACCCCCCTTGAAGACGAGGTCGACTTGGTAGTTTTATCGGTGGGGCTAGAACCACGTAAAGACGCAAGGGAGATTATGGACCTGCTGCGGCTTTCCCAGTCTGCCGATAAGTTTTTCCTGGAGGCCCATCCCAAGCTTGCTCCTGTAGACACAGCAACCGATGGGGTTTATCTGGCCGGCTGTGCCCAGGGTCCAAAGGATATTCCGGACACTGTTGCTCAGGCCAAAGGTGCTGCTTCATCGGCCCTTATTTTGCTTTCCAGCGGGAAGGTAAAAGTTCAGGCCCAGATATCTGCAGTTAATGAAGCAACCTGCCGGGGTTGTGGTTTCTGTGTAGAAATTTGCCCTTATAGTGCTATAGACCTGGTTACTATAAATCGAATGGGGCATCAAGTCCAGGTGGCAAGTGTTAATGAGGCTGTTTGCAAAGGCTGCGGTGCCTGTGTAGCCGGTTGTTTGTCAGGTTCCATCCAGCAAAAGTCTTTCAAAGATGAACAGATATTGCCACAAATTGCTGTACTGGGGGGTATGAGATGAGCGAGCAATTTAAACCCAACATAGTAGCTTTTTTGTGTAACTGGTGCTCCTATGCTGGAGCGGATCTTGCTGGAACCAGCAGGATACAGTACCCCGCCAACATTCATGTTATCAGGGTGATGTGTACCGGTAGAATAAATCCCCTTTTTGTAGTCAACGCCTTTCAACAAGGTGCTGACGGAGTTCTTGTATCTGGTTGTCACCCCGGTGATTGTCACTATATGGA
>JBMNNS010000148.1:0-2827 GCA_050942625.1 Dethiobacteria bacterium | reverse complement strand
GTGTTATCCGGATAGCCGTTGATTGTCCCGCTTGCACTGGCGGCTGCTACAGCTTGCTGCGCCCAGTCTGCAATCTTAGCGGAATCGCTAAATGCGGGGGCATCTGTAGTTTCGGGCAGTTGAGCAGCTTTAACTATCATGACCGCCATCTGTTCACGGGTAATGTTGTCGTTAGGGCCAAAGTTCTCGTCGCTGTAGCCTTTTATGATACCGTAAGCGTTGGCAGTGGCTATAGCATCTTTTGCCCAGTGACCGGCGGTGTCGTTAAAGACTTTGCCGGTTTTTGGCTCCAGCTGGAAGGCTTTAACCAGGACCGTAGCAAACTCTGCCCGAGTGATATTGTTGTTGGGTTTAAAGGTCTGATCCGGATAGCCGGCAATAGCACCTTTCTCGACCAAGGCTTTGATATTGGCTTCCGCCCAGTGACCGGCGATGTCGATAAGGGTCGGCGACACCGGCGGTTCCGGTGGCTCTGGTTCTTCTTCCGGGGTTACAGCAATGGCAGCAAATTTGGTAAAGTGGCTGACCTCACCGCTCACTGTGCCTTTAACCCAATCCACCTTGATATTGTCCAGCTTGATCCACATTTTGGCGGAAGGGTCATAGTAATACAGGGCTATTAACGCTTTGCTGTCAACTTTGGACTTGTCAAAAGTCATGGTGATTGTGACCGGTTTTGTGAAATTGCCTTTTTCGTCCTTGGTGATTTCCAGCACATCGCTGACCAGCCAGCCTCCCTTGGGCAGGGGCAGCCCATTGACATCAGCGACTTTGGCAATCTTAACTCTCAGGTCTTTGGCAAAAGCTCCGGCAGGAACCTCAACTACAGCATCATGCTCGCTTACTTTACCACCTTTGTCAATTTTAATTTCCGTGCCATCAACTGGAGCGGGAGAACCGCCGCCTCCTCCACCGCCGCCACCGGGGGTAGTATCCTTTGATTTAACAATGACTTTTACCGTGGCTGGCAGGTTTTGGGTGTTGGTTATATCCTGCGGCAGGTTAACCAAAGTACCCATGAAGGTGTATTCTCCAGCTTTGTTGCGGTCATAGGCAGGTGTAACGTCATTCCAATAAACAGCTACGCTAACTTTACTGTCGTCTTCCAGGGTAACATCCACATTGGCTGGCAGGCCGATATTTTCTTGGGCTGTACCGTAAGCTACTTCGATATCGGCTAACTCTTCTACTAGTGTGATGTCTTTGGTTTCTATTGGTTTTTTGGTAACGGTTAAATCCTTAGTAGCCACATTATCGCCATACCCAGCCACTACTGTCAAAGTACCTTCCTCCACAAATGGCACTTTAAAGGTAAGGCTGTACCTGCCGCCAGAATCAGATTTGGTGGCATCAAAGAAAACAATCTCTTCGTTGTCGAGGATTTTGATAGAAACCCAAGTATTAGCATCAGCCGTACCTGAAGCGGTAACACTATCCCCTGGGCTAACAGTAATACGAGTTAAATACAGACTTACTTTGGCCTCCTCATCGGCAGCAAAAGCAACGGGAGAGACCAGCAGGGCAAGCAGCATGGTTGCCATAAATAATGTCAGCGTCTTCTTGAACATATTCTTCGCCTCTCTTCACTTATTTTTTTTAAATCACTGTAAAATAGTCGGGTTAAAATCATCAGCGTTGGTTAAATCATCAACTATATAAGCCTTAATCATATCACCGTCCTTTACATTAAATCCTGTTTGCGCCGCTTCTACCATGTCAAAGTCGGCTGAGAGGGCGTTAAGCTGCAGCTGCACGCCGTTTCTTAATTGAGTAAACACGACCGTTTCTGTTCCTTCGTGTGCTATAACCGGTTCAATAGAAACGGTGAAATACTTAAAGCCGGTTTGGTTTGGATTTACAGTCATGGTTTTTATACCATCAGCATTAGTTCCTATACTGTAAACTGAGTCTTCAATTGGGATAACATTATATTGCGGCTTTTCGGGTTGCACCTGTGTGCTTTTGTAGATCGTATAAGTATCAATCAGCTCCCCATTCGCTTCCCTGGACGTCAAGGTCAGCACATCACCATCAAGCTCGATCACCTGATAGTTACTGCCGGTTTTTTCACAGGCAATGTAGGGGAAACCTCCTCCACCGGCATAAGTCTTGGAGCCGGCATTACCCATGACATAAACAATTCCATAAGAATCGTCCTGCACTTCTCCCTGAAAAATTGGATACGTGCGCATATAGACATGCTGATGGCCAACAAAAACCATATCGACCCCGTTCTGTTCAAGAATGGGCACCCAGTTTTCGCAGATAGATTTGTCAATTCCTTTGTAATCAAATGCAGCCGGATAGGCGGGATGGTGGAAAATGGCGAACTTCCATTTTTTATTTGTAGACTCCAGGTCCTGCTGCAGCCATTGTTTTGCCGCTGCACTGGTGTTATTGTTGCTGTTCAATATCACAAAATGGGCATCGCCGTAATCAAAAGAATAAAACTCCTGTTCTAAACCTGCCGGTCCGTTCTCCGGCAGTGCAAAAAATTTTAAATACATGGTCCCGTCATGGTTGCCCAGGGTAGGCATGACCGGTATCCGGGAAAAAACACCGATTGCGGCGTCAAGAAACTCTCCCCATTCAACTTCATCATAACCTCTATCCGTTAAATCGCCGCCCAAAAGAGCAAACTTGATTTCAAGATCAGCCCCATAAACTGAATCTAGCATACTTCCCCATGCGGCATAGCCGGATTGTACATCTCCCATGTACAAAAAGGTGAAACTTTCGGTCTCTGCCGCAGTAGTAAAAGTCGCCGGCTCGCTCCAAGCCCCTTCTCTCCCTACACGGTAGACATATTCCGTACCCGGGGTCAAAC
>JBMNNS010000149.1:0-2827 GCA_050942625.1 Dethiobacteria bacterium | reverse complement strand
GACCTTCTATGATAATGCTGGAAATTAATAAAACGCTGGGGGGAATGCCAGCGTTTTATTGTTTATTAAGATTGGTTTAGGTTAAAACACTACTACATGCCGGTAGCATTGGCAACAGCTTCCATGATCCCCTCAGAAGTTTTTTCTGCACCGGGAATAACGTCGACGTCTGTATTTTGGGCAGCAATAATAGCAGCAGTAATCTGCTCAATAACGTTATCAATGGAATCGCCACCAGGTTCTCCATGGTTTAGAACCTCTATTGCAGTGATCTTACCCTCTACCATGGTTACCTCCACCTCGATGGGAACATCTGGGTTAGCCCCCTGACCCTCTCCTTGTAACTTTTGCTCTACAGATTTGTCTGCTGGAGGTATTCCGGTCTCTGATGAATTACAACCCATCATGAGGCCGGCAAAAAGCAACAATACCACCAACAGAGTTAACCCCTTGCGAAACTGCAAATAAATCACCTCTTTTTTTAATAATGACGGTGCTACCTATTATATATTCTTAGTTAAGATAAAAATTCCTTACCATTACTTAACTATACTTAACTAAGTTTTCAAACTGTTCAGACTCCTTTTTAAACAGTACAACTTACCCCACGATTAAAAAAAATACGCCCTTGAAAAAGGCGTACTTTTTAGTCGTTTCATTTCCAACCCTGTTTACTAGTCTTCCAATTCAATTGCTTCCTCTGGGCACTCATCGACACAGGATCCGCAATCGGTACATTCTTCCGGATCTACACTGGCTACATCGTTAACAGTAATGGCATCACAGGGACAAACATCTTCACAGCTACCACAACCTGTACACTTTTCAACATCAACTATAGCTGGCATAATTCTCCCCTCCTAGTTAGGTATTAATATAATTGCTTAAACCATTTAATATTAAAACACATTTAAGATTAATCGTCAACAGCTTTTCGGGAAAACAAGCTTAAGGGTTGTTATTATTCAGGAAGGAAGTTCTTGACCAGTATCATTGGGGTGCCGGCATCAGCAGAACCGCTGAGTAGATCGGCAAGGCTGGCCAGGATATCCTCCATCCGTCTTGGTGTTGTTCCTTCAAACTCTATGCTGTTGGCTTCCCTCTCCCTGGATAGTTCTTCTTCAACTATCATTAAGATTTCTTCCTCTGATTTTCCGTTTTCGTGGTGTTTATCGATCAGGTATTTATATTTCACGCCTTCACGTAACAGGCCGTTTATGCCGGGTGTAGCTCCAAAAGCAGCGCAAGGATCCGCCAGTTCGTAAATTCCACTGCTGGGATCTTTATAGGCACCATCCCCATAGATCAAGATTTCAATTTTTTTTCCAAACTTTTGGTAAATTTGCTCCTGCAGGGCAAGTACAAAATCATTGCTCTGGCGTGGTGCCAATTTCAGCTTGTTACCATAGGACATATTGCTTCCCAACAGGCCCCACTCCGACCAGGCTTTTGATGACGCGTTTTTATTAAATAGATCCTGGAGAGTAATACACCGTTTGACATGAGGGGCAACTATTTGCCGGGTTTTTTCCCTGTTGTGAACATCAGCAACAATTACGGCATCAGGGCAATCATTAACAATTCGAAGCGGGTCATTGGATAACACAATCGTAGGGCGGACACCTTTCTCGGCAATAATCTGCCGGTAAAGTTCCATATAATCTACTCCTGTTATAGGATGGGTATAATTTTTGCCCAGATCCTCAGGGGTCAAACAATTTCCCTTTAAGGCCTGCAATTTTTCAGCCACTTCGGGGGGAACAAGCTGGTTGCCCACCTCATCCTTGGGAAAAGAAAGCTGAACAATTACCTCCCCAGACGGAACAGCACTTGCTATTCCTTCCAGTATGGGTGCAAAACGGTTGCGGCTGAAAATAGGGAAAAGAACCCCTATTTTCTGGGTTGGGGCCAGGTTGAGCTTGCGGGCAACTTCTTGACCTATTTCAGTAATGGTCACATAATTTTCCTGGGCTCTCGCGAGTACTGATTCGGTAATGCAGATCACATCCCGATCTGCCAGGAGTACATCTTCATTTACTTTTTGGAGGGAATCAAGGACCAGATTTAAAAGATCAGAACCAGGCACGATTACTCCCATTTTAATTCCAAAAGCACATGGACCTATATAATCCGGCAACCTCAAAAAAACAACCCCTTTCGGTGCCACTATAGCGCAAAATAAAATTTTTAGACACTACTATAATTTCTCTATTTATTAAACAACTTCCTGCATGAATCCTTTATAAATATTTAAAAAGTGACTTAAAGGCGTTAAAGCAAAAGCAAGCGTGCATCGCTGATTAAATATAAGGATCCGGAAATCAGTACAAGATCCTTCTCCTCCGCTAGCGACAAGGCAAGCTCAATAGCATCTGGTATTTTTTCCTGCACAAAAATCGGAACCGAAGTTAGTTTGGAGGTAATACTATGTAAAACATGGGGATCAGCGGCCCTGGGGCTATTGGGTGTAGTAATGATCACGAGATCCGAAACGGGTATTATTTCCTGCAGGATCAATTCTGCCGCCTTATCATCCAATAAACCTATAACAAGGATCAGGCGCTTGTAGCTAAAAGACCTGATATTGCGCTGTAAACCCTTAAAGGCTTCTAAATTATGGGCACCGTCAAGCAGGACCAAAGGGGTATGGCGAACGATTTCCAGCCTCCCCGGCCAAGTAGTAGCAGCCAATCCTTTCCTTAGAGCTTCTTCTGGAAGCTGAAAACCTTTTTTGCCTAACAACTCAATGGCAGCCAAAGCCAGCCCTGCATTGTCCGCCTGGTAATCCCCCAGAAGGGATATCTGCAAATTTAAAAAGTTACTAAAC
>JBMNNS010000147.1:0-2838 GCA_050942625.1 Dethiobacteria bacterium | reverse complement strand
AGTATTTCGTCGGCCCGCTGGTTGATTACGGCGCGATCAAGGTTATATAAAGCGCCAAAAAAATGAATGTTTTCCATAACTGTAAGGTCCCCGTACAGGCTGAACTTCTGGGGCATGTAGCCGAAGCTCCGGGCAGCGCCACCCGGGACCTTTTTTCCGGTTATGTTCAAGTACCTGACGCTTCCTCCGGTGGGGGTGATAATGCCGCAGAGCATCCGGATCAGGGTTGTTTTACCGGCCCCGTCCGGTCCCACCAGGCCAAAAATGTCACCTTTATTTATTTTGATTGAAACCCGGTCAACAGCCGTCAGTTTGCCGAAGACTCTGGTCAAGGAATCAGTTTCAATCATCAGGTCACCCCTTTACAAAATTAAACAAGGTAATTTCCATAGGGGATGCTTGTTCTAAGCTGGAAGTCTTTCCTTAAATTAAGCCTTTAGGAACACCAGTCCAGGATCCGGTAATATTTTTATTTACTGTCAGGAATCAGACTCCGGGGGAAGCGAATGAGACGTCCGCCGGCATACCGGGTTTTAAAACACCACTTTCGTCGTTAATTCTGATCTTTACAGCATAAACAATGTTGGTGCGCTCTTTTTTTGTCTGGATCATCTTTGGCGTGTACTCCCCCTGGGTGGCAATCTCTTCCACGAAACCTTCATATACAACAGGGCTTCCGCTGACTGTAAAAGTTACCCTTTGACCCAGTTTGACTTCAGGCAAGTTATCGGTGGGTATATAAACTTTAATCCACATTTCAGCCAAATTGGCGATGGTTGCCACTGCGGACCCGGCTTGAATATATTCACCCTGCTCAAAATTTCTGGTAAGCACTACGCCGTCTATGGGACTAATAATCCTGGTATCGGCCAGCAGCGCCTCTGATGCTTTCAAGACGGCGCTATTCCGCTCCAGCTCGGCTCTGGCTGCATCAATCTGCTCCGGCCTGCTGCCGGATTGCAGGAGATTGAGCCTCGTCCGGGAGGAATCAAGCTGATTCTGAGCCTGCCTGTAGGCATAATCTGCTTTTTCCAGGTCCGCCTGGGAAATTGCCTTTGCTTCATGGAGGGCTACAGCCCTTTCGTAGTCCCTGGCTGCTTGCTCGAGCCGGATTTGGGCCGTGCTGACGGCAATTTCCATTTCCTGGATTTCCTGTTGCCGGGCACCGGACAGAAGATCGTCCAGTTGAGCCCGGGCCCTCAATACACCAAGGGCGTCCCTCTCCCTCTGGGCAATTAAATCATTGCGCTCCAGCGTGGCAATAAGCTGGCCCTTCTTAACCGGATCCCCCGCCTTAATTGTGAAATTCTGCAGGGTACCCGGCAGCTTTGCCGTCAACTGCACCTGGGTAGCCTCAATGGTTCCGGTGGCTTCCAGGCCTTGCACCGGTCCTTCCCAGTACCGGAGATATCCCCAGTAAGCGCCGGCCCCAAGAAGGACGACCAGTATGATAAGCATAAATTTCCTTCTCATCCTTACCCTCCTGTTAAACAAGTTAATCAGTTGGTAATTAACGGGTAAACTATTGTCACTATTGTAGTTTACCAGGTGTAAAAATCATATCATTTACGTGGACGCCTGGCAATGCCGAGAAACCACAAATATTAATAAAACCTGGGTACCGGTGAATTATAAAACTGATAAGGAACCTGTCGGGCTCCAAACACCATTGCTATCACCGAATAAGTATTATAATTCTTCCGGTTATTGGAGTAAGCGGCTGTGCCGGTGCGTCAGTAAAATCAGCCGGATGATATATTTACATAATTTGGTAATTAATGTATAGTAAAAGGAAATTAATTCAAACGGAGGGCTGTAATGAAAAAATCTTTTCCCTTCTGGACGGCGGTGGGTGTGTTCCTTGCCGATAAAACCTTCCAGGGTATTGCCCTCTGGGGGTCAATGCAGGCGAAGGACATATACAATTACGCCATATGTTTCTACCCGGCGTTAAATGACTATAACATTATCAATACGCCCATGCGAATTTTGCTGCTTCTGCTCCTCACAGGCTGCCTTTATATCCTTTTGAAATATTGTTCGTCCTCAAAGAACCAGGATCTCCTCCTGGGAGTGGGCTTTGTTGCTGGTGGCGCCTTCAGCAACAGCATATCCTGGATTCTTCAGGGTTCTGTGGTGGATTATATCGGTTTTTTTACTCCCAATTATGACCTCATTGTCAATCTGGCAGACCTGGCCTACATTTCAGGCACGCTCCTGGTTCTTTCAGGTGTAGCAAGGGAAGTGTTAGGGATGCTGGGGAAAATCCGCAAAAGGGTACCGGGAAACTAAGTTATTAAGTTATTGAGGCGTTTCCCCATGTGGAATATTGCTGCATCTGATACCTTTATTGTCACCTGTTGCTGCTGAATACTCTTTGCCGGTGTCCTCAGCAAAGAGGAATTCCTGTTTGTTACCCCTCTGAATTACATGGCATACCAGACCTTCTTCTTAAAAGCCAGGGATGCGTCCCATAATAAGGACACCTCCTGCCTTCATTTAACAGGAAGCGCCCCATGACTCAAGATCTAAATAATTCGTAAATTCAGTAACTCAGATCTCAATAGCTTCGTTTTACCATACCGCTAGCTGCGCCGCCAACGTAAGGGACTGAAAAGAAAGCATTTTTCCAGGTAGCCAGCGGGGCAGGAATGATCGCAACATGCAATGACTTAATAACTTAAGTACCCGGAACACTCTTTGACGGCCTGGATTAGTTGGGCCTCGTCAGGCATGTAAAACTTCTCCAGGGGCGGACTGCAGGGGACAGGTATATCGGGCGCCGTCACTCTTTTAACCGGGGCTTTGAGGGCGCTGAAAGCTTCCTCGGCCACCAGG
>JBMNNS010000035.1:0-16150 GCA_050942625.1 Dethiobacteria bacterium | reverse complement strand
TATGCTTAAAGAAGAAAAAAAGACTAGGAAGCTTCCGGATATTTTAACAGTAGAGGAACAAAAAGATTTGTTGGCCCAACCTAATCCTAAAGCTCCAACAGGCCTACGTAATTTATGTTTAATGCGTTTAATGCTTAACGCAGGCCTGCGCCTATCGGAAATAATTAACCTAAAACCCGGGGATCTTGATCTTGCTAATAGCAGATTAATAGTAAAAAATAATAATAAGGAACGTGTTTTGTTGCTAGGGGAGGAAGATCGGGATTTGTTAAACCAATGGATGGAAATCAGACCTAAAGGGGAATATGTCTTTTCTACCTTAAAAGGCAATATGCTTGATTCCCGTTATATCAGGGAAATGGTAAAAAGGTTGGCTAAAAAAGCTAATATCAAAAAAAATATTTTTCCCCATACTTTACGGCATACATTTGCCGCCGATCTTTATAGAAAAACAAGAAATATAAGAATGGTGCAGGAGGCACTGGGCCACGCGGATCTATCTACTACGATGATCTATACTTATATAATTGATGAAGAATTGGAAGATGCAATGAAATTTTTTCGTCAAGGATCGGCAGCCTGATAGCCTGCCAGAGGCCCAGGAAAGTCAGACATCGGAGGGGGGCAAAAAGGGACAAAATAAAGAACATTTTTTAATGTACACTATTAAATGCATGTGCGGGGATGTTTTAAGCCGGCATATGAAGCACTGTCCAGGTTGTGGGGAAGCCATTGAAACAGTTTTGGAACATTTAAAACGGGAATTTTACCGGGTTAACTTTTACATACCGGAACAAGCCAAAGAAAAACAAAACTAAGGAATATGAATACCGGCAGGGGTAATATTCCTAGGGAAAAGAAAAGCCACGGATACCCGTGGCTACTATGTTCTTCTGGCAGGGGAGACAGGACTTGAACCCGCAGCCCCCGGTTTTGGAGACCGGTGCTCTGCCAGTTGAGCTACTCCCCTGCGCCACTTTTATTTTAACTGATGCAGTAATTATTGTCAAGATACTGGCTGCCCATCTCTTGCAAAGGGGTAACCTTTATAATAAAATATTTGTACTATGGTTGGGGGTGTAAAGATGTTAGGGCTAGTTGGGTGCGGAACCATGGGCAGTGCCCTGGTTAGGGGTCTAATCCTTCAAAAAATTAAAAAACCACAAGATATCTTGATCTATGATAAAGAAATAGGCAAAAGAATTGCTTTAAAAGAGCAGTGGGGCATAACTATTTCCCCCGATCCTATTTCACTTTGTATGGAGGCAAAGACTATTTTCATTGCTGTTAAACCCCAGGATATGGAAGGGTTGCTCCTGGATCTTAAACCTGCCTTAACACGTGAGCATCTTTTAGTATCCCTTGCAGCCGGTTTAAAAATAAAATATTATGAAGAGTTGCTCGGCGGCGATATAAAAATAATTAGGGTAATGCCCAATACCCCTTGTTTGGTAGGGGAGGGGATGATTGTTATCAGCAGGGGGGAGCGGGTTTCAAAAGAAGAGGAAGTAAAGGTTAAAGAATTAATGGAAGCATTGGGGACCGTGCTCCTGCTTGAAGAAAAATATATGGATGCAGTAACAGGTTTAAGTGGAAGCGGACCTGCTTATGCATTGCTGTTCCTTGAAGCCCTTGCTGATGGTGGGGTTGAAATGGGCCTTAGCAGGGATGTTGCTTTTTTGCTTGCAGCCCAGACTCTTTTGGGGGCAGCCCGAATGGCCCTGGAAAGCAATGAACATCCGGCAGAGTTAAAAAATAAGGTTACTTCTCCCGGGGGAACCACAAGTGCCGGCCTGTTAGCAATGGAAGAGGGCGGTGTTAGGGCTTCAATCATAAAAGCAGTAATAGAAGCTACAAAAAGGGGAAAAAATCTTGGCCGTTAATAATTTAGGCTATAATTTTGGAGAAGGAGAACTATTTGAGAAAATCCAGTTTAACCGCAGCGAAAAAAATTGTTATTAAGGTTGGTACACGTCTTTTAACATATGAAACCGGGAAATTGAACCTGGGCATTATTGAAAAACTGGTCAGGGATATAGCAGACCTAAAAAACCAGGGCAAAGAGCCTATCCTCGTTTCATCGGGGGCTATAGGGGCAGGCATAGGTCGTCTGGCTTTGAAAAGAAAACCAGAGTCAATCCAGGAAAGACAAGCTGTTGCTGCGATTGGCCAGGGGCTTTTAATCCAATTCTATGAAAAGCTTTTTGCTGAGTATGGACATATAGTTGCCCAGGTGCTGCTTACAAGAGATGACTTTGAAAACCGGGAACGTTACATTAATTCACGTAATACCTTGTTGCATCTTTTAAAATTTGAAGCTATCCCCATTATCAACGAAAATGACACTATTTCTACAGAGGAAATTGAGTTTGGCGACAACGACAAACTTTCAGCTCTTGTGGCGACACTTGTTGATGCAGACTTGCTCATTATCTTGACCGACATTGATGGCTTTTATACAGCCAACCCCAAAATAGATCCTACTGCAACTTGTTTACCGTATATTGAGAATATCACGGAAGATATTAAAAAAATTGCAGGGGGAGCGGGGGATATGCTCTCTAAAGGCGGCATGATTACAAAAATTGAAGCAGCAGAAATAGCGATGGCTTCGGGGATAAGCATGGTGATTGCCAACGGCCGTGAACCCAATGTCATCCATCGTATTTTAGAGGGGGAACCTCTAGGGACATTTTTTTGTTCGAAAGAATGTAATATAAGAAGCAGGAAACGCTGGATAGCCTTTGCCCAAACAATAAAAGGGAATATCATAATTGACAGTGGGGCTGAACAGGCCCTGACAGGGCGGGGGAAAAGTTTACTTTCCATTGGTGTTTTACACGTTGAGGGAGATTTTTTAAAGGGTGAAACGGTCAGTATTTATAACTCCCGGGGAATAGAAATTGCACGTGGTTTGGTGAACTATAGTGCTGCAGAACTCCGACAGATAAAAGGTTGTAAATCCAGCGAGGTTAAAAAAATATTAGGGTATGCAGGCGATACTGAAGTAATCCATCGTGACAACCTTGTTCTTTTTTAATATTAATATTTGTTTGGTAATTCCCTATTTATTGCAGTGCATTATTTTTTGGCAACGGGGAAAACTGATAAATAACTTTATATATAAGGGAAGAGGTGTAAATTTGCTAGACTTATTATTATCGCTTGGTTGGGGAACGGTATCAATGACCTGGGAAAAAGCGGAAAGCTTGGTTCAAAAGCTGGTTAGCAAGGGCGATATTAAAAAAGAAGATACAAAAAAGATGATTAAATTACTGGTTGAAAGAGGGGAAAAGGAAAGACAGGTATTTAAGGAATATATAAGCAATGAAGTAGCAAAAATACTGCAAATAAATAATATGGTAACCAGGGAGGAATTTTCAGAACTGCAAGACAGGGTGAGCAACCTGGAGAATAATAAGCAGGAATAATTAAAAGATATATAATAAACATAAAACCTGTGAATAGCTCACAGGTTTTGTCTTATTTTATTCTATTTCTTTTTTGGCGGTGAAAAATTGATTATTCGTAGAAGATATCTAAAAAGATTCCAGAAAATTGTTAACACTATGATCAGGCATGGTTTTGGCCAACTGGTTTATGACCTGGGTATTACCCGAAGGTTCCCGTTTTCATGGCGGTGCAGGGAAAAGAAAAATGTGCAAAGAATTTCTAAGGCAGTAAGGGTAAGGATGGTTTTAGAAGAGCTAGGACCCACCTTTGTGAAATTTGGACAAC
This sequence comes from Dethiobacteria bacterium, assembly GCA_050942625.1. Taxonomy (GTDB): domain Bacteria; phylum Bacillota; class Dethiobacteria; order DTU022; family UBA8154; genus JBMNNS01. The sequence goes on along the minus strand of JBMNNS010000035.1, from coordinate 12,412 downwards.
TTTTAAGCACCCGTTCTGATATTATCCCTCCTGAATACCTTGCAGAATTGCGTAAACTCCAGGATCAGGTTCCACCATTTTCTTTTACTGAAGTTAAAAATACAATAGAAAGCGAATTGGGAAACTCGTTATCTGAACTTTATAGAAGCTTTGAGGAGGTACCCCTTGCTTCTGCTTCAATTGGACAGGTTCACAGTGCTGTTTTAAAAAGTGGGGAAAAGGTTGCTGTAAAGGTCCAAAGACCCCATATAAGAGAAATAATCAAACAAGATCTCAATATTTTAAAAGAGTTGGCCACCTTTGTTGATAAACATACCCACATCGGCAGGCTTTATAACTTTAGAGACATTGTCGAACAATTTAGTTTCAATATAAACATGGAGCTGAATTACTACCGGGAGGGGTGGAATGCTGAACAAATTAAAAACAATTTTCGAAAAGATGACACGGTCTATATTTTTGATATCTACTGGGATTTTACCACCCAAAAGGTACTAACGATGGGTTTTGTTGACGGTATAAAATTAAACGACAGGGTTGCCTTAAAGGAAAGTGGTTTTTCCTTTACAAAAATAGCGGAGAAGTTAAGTAACTCCTATTTTAAACAAATCCTGCTGGACGGTTTTTTCCATGCAGACCCTCATCCTGGTAATATAGGCGTTTTACCGGATGGGAAAATATATTTTATGGACTTTGGTATTGTAGGCATTTTAAATGAAAGCCAGAGAAACAATTTTACTAGATTATTGCTAGGTTTTCTGTTCCAGGATACAAATGAAATTATCCCCAGTATCATGAATCTAGGCGTGGTAACTGAAAAGACAGATAAAAAGTTGCTGCGCTGGGAACTTGAACGTTTGCTGCAAAAATACTATAACCTTCCTCTTAAAGACATTCATTTGGGCGAAAGTATGCATGAGCTAATGGAAATAGCTTTTAAACAGCAAATACGTTTGCCGCCGGAATTTAGCCTTCTGGCAAAAACATTTTTATCGTTGGAGGGGCTTTTGTCCGAGTTAGAACCATACTTTAGTATTCCAGAGTTCATAAAACCATTTGGTAAGGAGCTGGTACGTGGACGTTTTTCACCCCAGAAAATAACTGCGGGTTTACTAAAAAATATCCATAGGTACCTAAACTTAATTGAAGTTTTACCTGACCATATTTTTTCTATTCTTGAAAAAGAGGCAGCAGGGGATATTAAACACAGACTGGAGCTTTCTGGCCAGGAGCGGATTTTAAGCCGGTTGAACAATATGGTTAACAGACTCTCATTCAGCATTGTCCTGGCCAGTATTATTATAGGACTTTGTATGACGGTTAGATTTACCGAGATTACTTTATTTAGGAGTTTCCCCATTGCAGAGTTTGGGTTGCTAGCTGCTGCAATTATGGCTTTCTGTTGGTTACTTGCTATATTGCGTTCAGGAAGATTATAATGGCTATAGCAGTTTAATATTGTAAAAATTAATGGAGGAGTTAATTCTTCATGGATTATGGTTTGGAACAAAAAAAATATTATATCAAAACGTATGGCTGCCAAATGAATTTTTTTGATTCTGAGGTTTTAGCAGGGCATTTGGAAAACATGGGGTATCTCCCGGCAGAAAGAAAGGAAGAAGCAGATGTTTTTATTGTCAACACCTGTGCAGTAAGAAAAAAAGCAGAGGAAAAGGTGCTGAGCAAACTAGGCAGATTGCGTGTTCTAAAGGAAAAAAACCCTGGTATGATAATTGCTGTTTGTGGATGTATGGTACAACAAAAAGGTGTGGCCAGAAGGATCAAGGATAGGTTTCATTTTATAAATTTGATTTGCGGAACCCATGCACTGGGACGCTTTCCCCAGCTTCTTGAAAAGGCACTTCATTCCGCGGAGCCTGTTTTGGATTTAGATACGGAAAACTCAAGGGAGCATCTTCCCGTTAAAAGGGAAGATACTTTGAAAGCATGGGTGCCAATAAGCCAGGGGTGCAATAATTATTGTACTTATTGTATTGTGCCTTACGTGAGGGGGCCTGAAAAAAGCAGGCCACCTGAAAGCATAATTCAAGAAATTAAAAAACTGGCAAAAAATGGTTATAAAGAAGTTACATTGTTGGGTCAAAATGTAAATTCCTATGGGCATGATCTTTATGGTGATTTTGGTTTTGCAGAACTCCTCGAGGAGGTAGATAAAATCGAAGGGCTTTTGCGTATCAGGTTTATGACTTCTCACCCTAAAGATATTTCCGAAAAGTTAATAAAAGTAATTGCAAATAGTGATAAGATCTGTGAACATATCCACCTTCCCCTGCAAGCAGGGAGTAACAAGGTGTTAAAACTAATGAACCGTGGGTACACGAAAGAACATTACCTGGAACTCGTTGATAAAATTAAAAATACAATTCCTGGTTGTTCCTTGACTACAGATATAATTACAGGTTTCCCCGGTGAGGAAGATAATGACTTTGAAGAAACACTACAAGCATTGGAAAGGATCAGGTTTGATGCAGCTTTTATTTTTGTTTATTCTCCCAGAGAGGGTACCGAAGCAGCAGAAATGGCCAACCAGGTGGATGCGGCAATAAAAAAAAGAAGGGTAATGGTTATTAATGAGCTTCAAAATAGAATAAGCCTGGAAAAAAACCAGGAACTCCTTAACAAAGAACTAGAAATATTAGTTGAAGGGATCAGTAAAACTGATCCCCACGTTTATACCGGAAGAACCAGGACGAACAAAATTGTCCATTTTACTACTACAAAAAAATGCCTGGGAGAATTACTTAAAATTAAAATCGTTGAGGCCAAAAGCTGGACATTGTTTGGGAAACTTAGACAATAATTGTATTATTTTCAATTGTTAGGATAATAATACTTTTTTTAAGAAGAAGGGTTGACGAAGCATAGTGATTGTTATATATTAAATTTAAACATAACTGTTCAATAATCAATACTAATAAAGAATTTTATTCTCATTCTACCAGTTATTATTCCAATAATTTTTATGATTGAGGTTCATTTTTTAATCTTTGTCGAGGGATAGTAGTAATGCAAAGCATTGAGGAAGCCCTGAGAAGGAAAAGAATCAAGGTAACACCCCAGAGAATGGCGGTTTATGCCATTTTAAAACAAACCAAAATACATCCCAATGTGGAAATGATTTATCAAAAATTAAAACCCGATTATCCGGCAATGAGTTTGGCTACAGTTTATAAAACCGTTGACATTCTTAAAAGGGTGGGATTAATTCAGGAACTGAATATAGGCGAAGGTGGTTTGCGCTATGATGCCTCAACAGTCCCCCATTCTCATCTGTATTGTAAAAATTGTGGCCAAATAAAGGACCTTGAACACCTTCTTTTTAATGAGGTTAAAAATGAAATAATTCAAGCAAAAATTAAGGAAGATACCGGTTTTGAGGTTTTATCAGTTCAAATTTGTTTCTATGGTTTATGCTCCCAATGCAGATAAAATATGATTAAAACACGCTGGCTGCAGTACTTCCTCTTTAGGAAGGGAAAATGGTCAAAGGGGCCTATTTTTAGGAAGGGGTCTCTTTTTTTGATCCGTCTATGTTATAATTATCAGGACGACAAGGTTTTTCACGGTTGACTATGGGAAAATTTTTAAATGAAGAGGTGCAAACTTTGGCTAAGTTAACACCTATGATGCAGCAATTTAAAGCTATTAAAGAAGAATATCCGGATACTATCCTGTTTTTCCGGGTAGGTGATTTCTATGAAATGTTTTTCGAGGATGCTATCATTGCCTCCAGGGAACTTGATATTGTTTTAACCAGCAGGGATGGCAAGAAAGAAAATGCGATACCTTTGGCCGGTTTTCCACACCATGCAGCACAAAATTACATTATGAAACTACTTGATAAAGGTTATAAAATTGCCATTTGTGAACAGGTGGATACCCTTCAACAAGGGACAGGGTTGATGAAAAGAGAAGTTACCAGGGTAATTACTCCAGGAACTAAGGTTGAAGAAAACTTGCTTGTAGAAAACCGGAATAACTATTTAGCCTCTATTTACTGTCTACATAATGAGTACGGTTTAACTTCTGTTGATATTTCTACTGGCGAGCTGGAAGTCTACTTTTATAATGATAGTTATAATGATAATCCTCTAGAAAATGTTATTGATGAGGTTTGCCGGCTGCAGCCCTCGGAAATTATCATAAACGAAACAGATGATGAAAGGGTAGACCTTTTTTTAAAAAGGCTGGGGGTGGGGGGGGAGGCTTTTCTTATAAATAAACTGGCATCATTTGATAATAATGAGCAGCCTCTAACCCTTCTTCAAGAACAATTCCCTGCTAATTTGCTCCATAATTCCGGGATAATGAATTCCCTTCCTTCTCTATTGGCAACTGCCAATGCTTTACGGTATCTGAAAAAGATGCAAAAAGGTTTTTTAGCCCATATTCGAAACATCAGGGTTTACAAACGGGTGGATTTTTTAATCCTCGATGCTGTAACAATGCGTAACCTGGAAATTACTGAAACCTTGCGTTCCGGTAGCAAAAAGGAAACCCTGCTAGGCATATTGGATAGAACTAAAACAGCAATGGGGGGGAGGATGTTAAGAAAATGGTTGGAGAGGCCTCTTCTTGCTGCTGATGCTTTAGAATTGCGTTGGCAGGCCGTAGGGGAGTTGCGGGATAATTTGATGTTAAGAGAAAAACTGGCGGTACTTCTTAAAGGTACATATGATCTAGAAAGACTAAGTGGGCGAATCAACCTTGGGTTGGCCGGTCCCAGGGATGTCCTGGCCCTTAGCAAAACACTGAATCTACTGCCTGCTTTGTCCCAGCTTTTGCAGGAAGCCAAGGCAAAACAAATTCAACTTTTGAATGAACAAATCCCTGACTTTACAGCCCTGACCAAAGAGTTAAATGCTGCAATTAAGGAGGATGCTCCCTTGACACTTAAAGAAGGGGGTATTTTCAAAAAGGGGTATAATGCGCAGGTGGACGAGCTAAGGGAAATTGCAACTAACAGCAGGCGATGGTTACTAGATTTTGAAAAAAAGGAAAAAGAACGTACTGGTATTAAATCCCTGAAAATAGGCTACAATAAAGTTTTTGGTTATTATATTGAAATAACAAAAGCAAACATAACCATGGTTCCCCAGGATTATTTTAGAAAACAAACATTGGTTAATGCTGAACGTTTTATTACAGAGGAATTAAAGGAAAAAGAAGCCATAATTCTTAGCGCGGAGGAAAAACTTGCTGCGTTAGAATACCAGCTTTTTGAGGAGCTGCGCTTAAAATTAGTGCAATATACTGAACAATTACAGAATACGGGAAAGGTACTGGCAAACCTGGACTGTTTTTATGCGCTGGCCGATGTGGCCTCAGCATTTGGGTATACAGAGCCCAGACTGAGCTCATCAGACGTAATCAGGATTAAAGGAGCACGCCATCCTGTGGTTGAACAAACCCAGGATAACCCCTTTGTTCCCAATGACCTTTTTCTGGATGCTAAGGAAAGGATTTTAATAATTACGGGGCCTAATATGGCCGGGAAAAGTACGTACTGTCGCAGTATAGCCCAGATAATTCTCATGGCCCAGGCCGGTAGTTTTGTTCCTGCGGATGAATTGGAGTTTTCTCCAGTTGAAAGTATTTTTGCAAGGGTTGGTGCTAGCGATGATTTGAGTAGTGGGAGAAGTACCTTTATGGTAGAAATGGAAGAAACAGCGTCAATCCTGAGCAATGCCAATCCCAAAAGCCTGGTTATTTTGGATGAAATTGGCAGGGGGACAAGCACATATGATGGGATGAGTCTTGCTCAGGCAATTTTGGAATACTTGCATAATGAACTCAAAGCAAAGGTACTTTTTTCAACCCATTACCATGAATTAACTGCTTTAGAAAAAACACTTCCCGGCATCAGGAATTATACTGTTTCCGTGAAAGAGAAGGGGGAAGAGATTGTTTTTTTACGCAAGGTAGTGCAGGGCAAAGCAGACAAAAGTTATGGTATAAATGTTGCAAAGTTAGCTGGACTACCCGACCCCGTTATTTTTAGGGCTCAAAAGATATTGGATAATATAGAAGCTGAAAAATATAGATCTACTCCGGATATGCAGGGCACAAACATTATTGAAGGCCAGCTTTCTTTTTTCTCCGTAATAAAAGAAAAAAACAGTGTCCTAACAAAAAAGGAACAAAAAATTATTAAGGAAATATTGGGTCTAAAGATTATAAATCTCACACCGCTTCAGGCCTTAAATAAGCTCTATTCTTTTCAAAGTCAACTGTTAGCAGGAGATGACACTTTAAACGGTTAGGGGAGGTGAAAAAATGCCCATCAAAAAATTGGATCTGCAGACTTGCAACCAAATAGCTGCAGGAGAAATAGTTGAAAACCCCTCTTCTGTTGTTAAAGAACTTATAGAAAATGCCCTTGATGCCGGGGCTAAACGGCTTAGAATTATCATAAAAAAAGGTGGGCTCGAAGAAATTACAGTTATGGATGATGGTTGTGGAATACCCGCAGATGAACTGCGTTTATCTTTGGAAAGACATGCCACCAGTAAAATAACAACCTTGAAGGATCTGCAAAAAATAGGCACGCTGGGTTTTCGTGGAGAGGCTCTGCCCAGCATTGCCGCGGTATCGGAACTATCTATTACTACCCATTGTGAGGGTGAAATAAGCGGTAGCTATATTTTGTTAGAAGGCGGGAAAGAAAAAGTATTTAAAGAGGTCGGATTTCCTAGAGGAACAAAAGTCACGGTAAAAAATATTTTCTATAATACACCGGCAAGGTTAAAATTTTTAAAAGGGGTCCCCGCTGAAACAACACGACTAACAAGGATAGTCAATCTGCTGGCCCTTTCCAGGCCAGATGTTTCTTTTACCCTGGAAAGGGAAGGAAGGACTATTTTAGAAACACCTGGGGACAGTAATTTATTGAATACGATTATTAAAATTTATGGCCATGATCTTGCTAAACAGCTGAAGCATCTAAACTTTGAAAATGATGCATTTTCAGTCAATGGTTATATTAGCAATCCCTCTTTTTCCACCCATAGTAAAAGATACCAGCATTTTTTTGTCAATAAAAGATATGTACAAAGTAAATTGCTTGATGACATTTTAAATAATAGCTTTTCACGCCTGGTAACTGCTAAAAGGTATCCAGTGGCATTTTTGTACTTATCCTTATTACCAAATAATTTAGATATAAACGTGCATCCCACCAAATTGCAAATTCGTTTTTTTGAGGAAGAAGCAATTAAAAACTTCCTAGAAAAAGCATTGCAAGAAATCTTTTTTTCTAATTACAATTTGCCCAGTTTTCAAGTCAGGGGTTTCCAAAATAGTAGAAGTGAAAAAGAAAATCCTCCAATAGTATCCCCTGCTGCAAAACCAAAAGTTAGCCCCAATGAAGAAAATTTCATCGTTAAGGATAAAACTGAAAGCTATCAGCAGGTTTTGGGCAGAACAGAAATTGGCGCCCTTTTTGCATCTTCTACGCTTATTCTGGGGCAGTTATTTGGGACCTATATTTTGCTTCAGCAGGAAAACGAGCTTATTTTTATTGATCAGCATGCTGCCCATGAAAGGGTAATTTGGGAAAAATTAAATAAAGAAGAAGAACAAATACCCTGCCAGGAAGTTTTACCCTTCCACTTTGAGCTACCCCCTATGCAGGCAGATAAGTTAAGTAACAAAATGGAGGTTTTGGCCGAAATAGGGTTAAGAATAGAACAATTTGGTAATAATACTTTTATTATCAGGGCCGTTCCACTATGCTTACAGAATTTTTTTAGCCCTGAAATGATCCTTGATATTTTAGGGGAGGACGACACTTTCTTTCAATTTTCCAGCGCTAATTTTAAAAAAGAAACCATTTTACGCCTTTCATGTAAAACAGCTATCAAAGCCAACCATGAATTAACCACTAAGGAAATAGAAGCCTTGCTAAAACAACTAGAAAAATGTAATAACCCCTATTTTTGCCCCCATGGGAGACCTGTAATGTTCAAAATGAAAAAATATGATCTGGAAAAACAATTTAAAAGGCGAGGGTAGTGATGCAAAAAAATGATGTTTTTCAATTAAAGCAGAAAAAAATCCCTCTCCTTGCCGTAGTGGGGCCAACAGCAGTAGGTAAAACAGCTTTGGCCGTTAAATTAGCACAAAGGTTGGACGGCGAAATAGTATCAGCGGATTCTGTACAAGTGTACCGTTATCTTAATATTGGAACCGCCAAGCCTTCCCCCGCAGAACAAGAAGGTATTGCTCACCATTTAATTGACATTGTTGACCCATCTGTAAACTTTACCGTTTACGATTATCAAAGAATGGCCAGAGACTGTATTTCCGAAATCAACAAAAGGGATAAACTGCCTATTTTATCCGGTGGTACAGGGTTATATTTTAAAGCAGTAGTTGATCAGTATGTTTTTAGTAGCGGTAAAAGCAATCCTGAAATCAGAAAAAGGCTTAAGGAAGAATATCATAGTAGGGGGAAAGATTACCTTTATCAGTTGTTAAAAAAGTGTGATCCTGTTGCAGCCCAAAAAATCCATCCTAACGATCAAAGAAGAATGATCAGGGCTTTGGAGTTTTTTTACCTCACTGGAGAACCCATTTCTAGCCAACAGGAACTAACAATAAAGAAAAACAGCCCTTATAATCTCGTTGTTATTGGGTTAACGATGAAAAGAAATTATCTTTATCAAAGAATTAATGATAGAATTGAACAAATGCTAAAAAAAGGGCTCCTGGAAGAAGTAAAATCCCTTTTGCAAAAAGGGTATCATGGTGGCTTAAAGTCTATGCAGTCTCTCGGGTATAAACACATTATTCAGTACTTGAAAGGAGAATGGGACTTTGAAACAACGATCACACTTTTTAAAAGAGATACAAGACGTTATGCTAAAAGACAGCTAACATGGTTTCAGGCGGATAAGAGGGTGAAATGGTTGGAAGTAGATCCATTCATGGATATAAATTCAATTTTGAATAATATTTGCCTGAAAATAGAAGGATATTAATATATTTATACCGAAATTAGATTATACAAATACATAGGGGGAGATATCAATGACAAAAAGTTCCTTTAATCTTCAAGATAATTTTTTGAACCAGTTGCGTAAGGATAATATGCAAACAACCATTTTTTTAATTAACGGTTATCAGATTAAAGGCCAAATACGTAGCTTTGATAATTTTACCATTCTTTTGGATGTTGAAGGCCGGCAACAACTGGTCTATAAGCATGCTGTTTCCACAATTATACCTTTTAAAAACATAGCAGTTAGCCCTATGCCCGCAGACCCCATTAAAAACCCTTAATTACTTTATAAACGGTATATTCCTTACTTTTGTTTGGTTGTTTACATAAGAAAGGCACTTGAAGACAAGTGTCTTTTCAATATATATTTTTGTTATGAAAATTAATTGAGCAAAAGCCGAGGTGCAGAAAAAATTTCAAGCGATCAGGAAAAAGCAATTGTGGTCAGCCTGGAAACCAGGGATGATTGCTCTGATACCTCATTCCAGGAAGTTTGCTTATTAACAGAAACAGCTGGGGGAAAAGTAGTAGCTAAAGTACATCAAAAACGGGAGAGGGAGGATGCCGCCTATTTTGTAGGTAAGGGAAAAGCAGAAGAAATTAAATTATTGAGGGAGAAAACAGGGGCAAACCTAATTATTTTTAACCAGGAGCTTTCACCAACCCAAATTAGAAATCTGGAAAATATTATTGGTGGAAAAATTATTGATCGCACTACCTTAATATTGGATATCTTTGCCAAAAGGGCATTGTCACGGGAGGGAAAACTCCAGGTAGAACTGGCACAACTGAATTATCTCTTGCCACGGCTGACGGGAAAAGGTGCTTATCTTTCACGGCTTGGGGGCGGTATAGGAACACGGGGACCTGGGGAGACACAATTGGAGATTGATCGCCGGAAAATTAAAAGGCGTATAATTGCTTTAAAAAAGGAAATAAAGCTATACCGCAAACATCGCAGCCTCCATCGTTATAGCCGCAAGGAAAAAGGATATGCCCTGGTCGCCCTGGTAGGTTATACGAATTCGGGTAAATCCACCCTTTTAAATACCCTGACAGGTTCTACGGTTTTTACTGAGGATAAGCTTTTTGCTACCCTTGATCCTATTATCAGGAACATACCACTGGAAAAGGGCAAAAACGTTTTATTAACAGACACGGTTGGTTTTATTGAGGATCTGCCCCCTGAACTAATAGATGCCTTTAGTGCAACACTGGAAGAAATAAAGGAAGCCGATCTACTTCTACATGTAGTTGATTTAAGTCACCCTGGTTACCAGGACCGTATCCGTGTAGTGACAAAAATTTTGCGGGAACTTCATATCGAAAAAAAACCTCAGCTTTTTGTGTTTAATAAGATTGATCTGCTTGATCCTGTAGAACAAAATAGGACGGAAAAACAATTATCACGGGAATATCCCCGCTCAGTTTTTATTTCTGCAAAACATAAAAAAGGTTTTCTAGAACTCCAGCAGGAAATTATCAAGCTATTGGAGACAGGCTTTACCTACTTGAAGCTTTGTTTCCCCTATGATATCTGGCCTTCATATCATTATCTTTATGAAAAGGGCAGGGTTTTAAGTCTGGAATATGAGCAAGATCATGTTGTTTTAGAAATCAAAATTAATAATATGTATTTGAAAGATTTAACAAAATATATGAACAAATATAGCCTGGAGCCCCCTTGCTCCAGGTAGATAGGAGCGTATCATTAAACGTGAAATGGTGGAAGCTACTAGGTTTCAACGCTAATGTAGTTGACATAATTATTAAAGCAGAAAAAAATGTTATCCAACGGCACCATGAAGTTGATGATATCAGGCTTTACAATCAAGCCAAAGTTTTAAAGGCATTTCAGGAAGAAAAAATAACAGATGACTGTTTTCATTCCCATGAAGGGTATGCTTATAATGACTTTGGAAGGGAAAAGCTCGAAGCGCTTTTTGCCAGGGTTTTTAAAGGTGAGGAGGCACTGGTAAGGCCGCATTTTGTATCGGGAACACATACCCTTTTTACTTGTTTAAAAGCGCTATTAAGGCCCGGGGAGCGTTTGGTGTCTGTAACAGGTCTGCCCTATGATACACTTTGGAATACCATAAAGGGCAATAATAATGAAAATGGTACCTTGCTGGATTGGGGTATTAGTTTTGACTATTGCCACCCGAAAGATTTTGAGTCTTCAGAAAAGAGGTTAATTTTAAATAAAATGCTCCAGGAGCCTACTAAAGTGGTATTTATCCAGCGTTCAAAAGGATATGATCCTTTCCGTTTAACATTAACAAATTCACAAATAGGTTTACTTGTCAAAAAGATACGCCAAATAAATCCCGAGCTGATTATATTTGTGGACAATTGTTATGGGGAATTTGTAGAAAAAGAAGAACCCCTGGAGGTGGGTGCTGATCTTATAGCTGGTTCATTAATTAAAAACCCTGGAGGGGGGTTGGCTCCTACAGGCGGGTATGTAGTCGGGAAAAAGAGGTATGTTATGGGGGTTAGCAATGCGCTAACTGCACCAGGCCTGGGAAAAGAACTTGGTTCCTTTCTTATGCACAAAAGATTATTTTATCAGGGTCTTTTTGTTGCCCCCCATTTTGTGGGGGAAGCGCTTAAAGGAGCTATAACTTTTTCTTTTGTTCTGAAAAGTTTGGGATATGAAGTTGATCCGGGTCCTTTTCAAACGAGGGGTGACATAGTGCAATCAGTACGTTTTAAAACTAAGGATGAATTAGAAACATTTATTAATGCAGTACAAAAATTTTCCCCCGTTAATTCTCACTATACCCCAGTTGCAGGGCATACGGCTGGTTACAGTGTTCCTATTTATATGGCTGCAGGTACATTTGTGCAGGGTGCTACCAGTGAATTTAGTGCCGATGCACCACTGCGGGAACCCTATACAATTTATCTACAGGGTGGCCTAAGCTATGAACATATTTTAATTGGCTTAGCAGCAGTGCTAGAAAATATTTTAAAAAATTAGTCGCATAGTCTTAGCAATCCGATTACTTTCCCCAGTATAGTTATATTATCCTTGCCTATGATCTCCTGGTAATCCGAATTTGCCGGTTTTAAGATAATGTGGTCAGTTTCTCTATAAAATTTTTTAACTGTGGCCTCATCATTAAGTAAAGCAACAACAATCTCTCCGTTTTCAGCAGTAGACTGCTGCCGGACAATAACATAATCTTGGTTGAGGATACCAGCATCTTTCATACTGTCACCCTTAACCCGTAACATGAAAACAGTATCGCCTTTGACCATTTCACCAGGAAGGGCGAAGTAGTCTTCTATATTTTCCTCGGCAAGTACTGGTAAACCTGCAGTTACTTGACCTACTAAAGGAACAAGCCTGGACTCCCTGTGAGGCATGTTAACAGCATGGGTTCC
>JBMNNS010000146.1:0-2853 GCA_050942625.1 Dethiobacteria bacterium | reverse complement strand
AGTCGGAAAATTTCAGGGCATATAGAAGTCTTTTTACCGGGTTATCCAGCAAAACCCCGCCTTTGCCCTCGTAATGAATATAGGCGTTGGTATCCCCCTGAGAATAGTCGAACTCAGGGGTTTTGGTGTTGACAATGACATACTTCCCGCTTAGTTCCCCATAATAGATCCCGGGACGCTCTACGGCAAGGTCGTCTTTGGAAACCAGCGGAATATCCCTGACGTTAAATTCCGGCAGGCCCTGGGGCGTCACCCTGGCTACGGGACTCATAGTCAGGCCATAGCCGTGGGTATACTGCAGGTGCAGGTTTACCCAGGTCTTGGCCTGGGGATCCAGCAGGTTCTGGTTTAGTTCCCGGGCCGCCAGCATGACCTGCTTGTATTCCCCATCTATAAAATAACGATCTGTGTCCACATCTACGAATTCATAATAGCGCCGGAAGCCCTGCAACTGGTTGTAAGTCTGCAGCAGGGGACGATAATCCCAAAGCCGCACATTTTGCAGGGTACTGCTGGCGGATTCCAAAGCCTCCCAGTCAAGCGTTTGTGACACCGGATATTTTTCCTTTCGGATATTGTCGAGATCGAAGGCTTTCAGCGTAAAATTGATGTTATGCTCCAAAAAAGGGCGCTCGCAAACCATTTCGTTGGGGTCTACTTTGAATTTCTGGATCAGGGCCGGGTAAATGCTTCCGGCCACCAGAGAAACACCCACGAGCAGGCCAACACAAATAAAAATTAGACGGGTCTGACGGCGGAAAATATTGAAAATAAGGATAACACTGCCGGCAAGAGCCAAAAGGAAAAGGATCTTAAGAGCTGGCAAATTGGCATGAAGATCTGTAAAACCAGGCCCAAAGGTCACACCACGAGTTGAAAACATAAGTTCGTAAATTTGCAAACGGTAATCCCCTGCTTTTAACAAAAAAACCAGAGCAAAAAGGAGTGAAAGATGACCCTCCCCCCTTCTAAAAAGCATAAGGGGGTTCCTTCTCCCCACCTCCACGGGGGGGTGAAAAATGAAATAGATAGTTCCTACTATTAAAATGGTCGTAATTACAACGGTTAGCAGGTAGGCATAAAGGGAGCGCAAGAAGGGAAGTTGAAACACGTAGAAGGAAACATCACGCTGGAAAATGGGCTCACTGATCCCAAAGGACACACCCTGAAAAAATTGGCGTGCCTCCAGCCAAAGCGTTGTCGTATAGGAGGACAGTAAAAAGGATAACAAAAGGCTGCCTCCAAATAAAAAAAAGGTTACCCTTTGCGGGGTCACTATTCTGCCAAGGATATTAACTACAATTCTCTCATTTAAAGAAGGGAGAGATAGTTCCCGCCAAGTGTCCCGCATGGATATCAGGTTCAAATAGAGGAAAAGGAAAAAAAATACCCATGCTAGGAATCTTATGCCCCACTGGGAGAGCAACATCGTTAAAAAAACGGAACTATAGCCTAAATTATCAAACCAAAGCCAGTCTGTGTAAAGGCCTACAGCCCAATATGCTGCCCCCAGCCCAATTAAAATAGCAACAATCGCAATTTTCCTTATATTCATAAATATATGAACCTGGTTTGTTGCAAACCAAGTCCAGGCCTCCTTCCCGAAGGGAAAAGTTTAATATATTGTAACCAGATCTTTAATTCCTTCCAGGGTTTTTTCACCGATCCCATTTACGTTTGTAAGTTCTTCAATGCTTTTAAATAGGCCGTTTTTTTCACGGTAGCTGACTATATTCCCAGCCTTTACCTTCCCAATACCGGGCAACGCTTCAAGTTGGGTGGCGGTGGCGGTATTAATGTTAACCTTGGCTCCCGGATTTGCTAACAACCCATCCTGTCCAGACCCGGAGTCGCCGGGTATGGTAGCATTGGGATCCTGTTCATGAACCGAGGGGATGGGTACTTGCTGACCATCAATAAGAGGCTGTGCCAGATTTATGCGATCCAGGGCTGCATTTTCAAGGCAACCCCCGGCTTTTTCCACAGCCTCATAAACACGAGAGCCTTCTTCCAGAGTATAGATACCAGGGTTGTGAACCTCTCCGACAACATGAACGACAATCAATTTTTTTTCTATAGACCCATCTTCAGCGGATCCGTTTTGTTGCTCTCCATCCGTTTTCGGCAGGCTGCTTTGAAAACTAACATTTCCTGCTCCACCGGCAGGGCTCATTTTGCCCGCAACCCCCTGTTCAGGTAATGTAAAGCGCAAAACCAGGCCAAGGACAAGGAGAACCCCCAACAAGATAACCAGCTTCTGTTCCTTGGATGTTAATTTCCACAAATCCTACCACCTCTGGAAAATAATATTTTGTTACATTTTGTATTCGACAAAATATCACATTTTCCTGCTTGTGGGAATTTAGCGCACCACAATATTTACCAGTTTATGGGGAATGGTAATGGTTTTTACAATTTCTTTATTTTCAAGATAGGGACAGACTTTTTCATGTTCCTGGGCAGCTTTTATAAGATCACTTTCTGGGGTATCTACAGCTACAACCAGGCGCCCCCTCACCTTACCATTTACCTGGATGGCGATCTCCACCTCTTCCACCTGCAGGGCCCTACTATCATATGTGGGCCAGCTTTGCCGGTGTATGCTCTCCTTTTTGCCGCATTGCTGCCAAAGTTCTTCAGTAATATGGGGGGCAAAAGGTGCCAGCAGGAGGAGGGTTTTTTCCAGTACCTCCCGTAAAAGAGGACGATTAAAGGAACGATCTTGGGGACGTTGTCCAGCCTGCCCTTCCTCATTTAGATAAGCATAAATGGCGTTAACCAGCTCCATAATGGAACTAATTGCCGTGTTAAAATTGAACCTTTCCTCGATATCTAAAGAAACTTTTTTAATGG
>JBMNNS010000002.1:0-56769 GCA_050942625.1 Dethiobacteria bacterium | reverse complement strand
GTCTTTTTGACAAATGGATCGGTGCGTAAACCTTTAGAGGTCTATGACCGCTACGATGACCGCAGCATTATCGAGAAGATGAATACTACGGTATTCTTCATCTGGAAGAGATGGCAATCCTAACAGGTATCAGAGTCAAGAAAGGCACACTTAATATTAGATCAAAAGAAGATATCTACCGACGACGGGGGTTGGTACGTTCAGATTAATTTCCCTGATGAAGGTAAGGCTTAGCCCTGTATCTTACAGTGCTTGTACTTTTTGGAATTTTATATCATAACCTCAGATTTACTTTATTGGACACTTGGCAAGGAAATAAAATTGTATTATGATGGGGACGTCAGGTTAGCAGTTTGCAATTTGGAAAAGGTAACCCAACCTGTAGTTTGCTTTTTTTAGCAAATAACAGATATTTTGAGGGGGCATTAATTCGTTGGGATCAATAAAAAGAATCTACGTGGAAAAGGGCCAGGGTTTTGATATCGAGGCCCAAAATTTGTATCATGATCTACGGGAAAACCTCAACATCGAGAAGCTGGAAAATGTCAGAATAGTGAACCGCTATGATATTTCTGGGTTAAGTGATGAAGAATATTTTAAGGCACGCCAGATTATTTTTTCTGAGCCAGCAGTGGATATTTGCTATGATGAAGAACTACCAGTTGGCGAGGACGAGCATATTTTTGCCATGGAATACTTACCCGGTCAATTTGATCAGCGGGCAGAGTCGACGGCGCAGTGTGTGCAGTTCCTTACCCAGAAAAGACCCCCCCTTATTCGTTGTGCCAGGGTAATTGTTCTAAGGGGGGAACTTTCCCAGGATGATTTAGCCCGGATAAAAAAATATTGTATTAACCCTGTTGAATCCCGGGAAGCAGATTTTTCTAAACCACAGAATCTTGAAATGGAGGTAGCTGTCCCACAAGATGTGGAAATAATTCGAGGTTTTATTGAAAAAACCCCTGCTGAAATAAAATTATTTTCCGAAGATATAGGGCTAGCTATGAGCCTTGAGGACCTTCTATTTTGCCAGGCCTATTTTTGTGATACGGAAAAAAGGGATCCTACCATAACAGAGATCAGGGTTATTGATACCTATTGGTCGGATCATTGCCGGCATACTACCTTTCTAACTAAAATTGAGGATGTTGATCTAGAAAAAGGCCGCTTTACCAGGCCTATCGAAAAAGCGTACCTGGAATACCTTTCTTCCAGGGCAGATGTTTATGGGGCTGAAGCAAAAGAAAAAGAAATGAGTCTCATGGATATTGCCCTTATTGCTATGAGGGAAATGAAGAAAAAAGGTCTCCTGGAAGACTTGGACGAATCCGAGGAGGTCAATGCTGCTAGTATTGTGGTTCCTGTCAAAGTAAATGGAAACGAGGAAGAATGGCTGGTCATGTTTAAAAATGAAACCCATAACCATCCCACTGAAATAGAACCCTTTGGCGGGGCGGCCACCTGCCTGGGAGGTGCCATCAGGGATCCCCTTTCCGGGAGAACCTATGTTTACCAGGCCATGCGTGTAACAGGTAGCGCAGACCCACGAAGGAAGGTTGAAGACACCCTTCCTGGCAAACTACCCCAACGTAAAATAACTACCAGTGCAGCTGCAGGCTATAGTTCCTATGGAAATCAGATCGGCCTGGCTACAGGGCAGGTAGCCGAAATATATGATGAAGGCTTCCTGGCCAAAAGGATGGAAATTGGTGCCGTTATCAGCGCTGCCCCTAAAAGTAATGTTGTCAGAAAAAAACCCGCTGCCGGTGATGTAATAATCCTGTTGGGGGGAAGGACCGGCAGGGACGGCTGTGGCGGTGCTACCGGCTCCTCTAAGGAACACACCATAGATTCGCTTTTTACCTGTGGGGCAGAGGTGCAAAAGGGTAATCCGCCTACGGAAAGGATGATCCAAAGGCTTTTCCGGGAACCAAAGGTCAGCACCATGATTAAAAAAAGCAACGACCTCGGCGCAGGTGGTGTTTCTGTGGCAGTCGGTGAATTAGCTGAAGGTGTAGAAATAAATCTTGACCTTGTGCCCAAAAAATACGAAGGGCTGGACGGTACTGAATTAGCTATTTCCGAATCACAGGAGCGCATGGCTGTTATTCTTGCTGCCGAGGATGCGGCGGCATTCCAGGAATATGCCCGTAGAGAAAATGTGGAAGCTACCGTTATAGCCAGGGTTGCCACCGAAAGAAGAATGAAGATGTTTTGGAGAAATAAACTTATTGTAGACTTAAGCAGGGACTTTCTTAATAGTAGCGGGGTAAAACAAAAGACAAAGGTAGCCGTGGTTTCCCCAAAAGAAAAAGAAAATTATTTTAAAACACTACCTGAAAACGTCGTAAAGGAACTGCCTGATTTAAAGTCTGCCTGGCTGGTCAATTTGCAGGACCTGAATGTTTGCAGTCAGCGGGGCCTGGTGGAAAGATTCGACAGCACCGTTGGTGCAGGAACAGTGCTATTTCCCCTTGGTGGGAAATACCAGGCTACGCCTGCAGAGGGCATGGTAGCCAAGTTGCCTATCCTCCGGGGAGAAACTTCTACAGCTACGATTATGACCTTTGGTTACAACCCGCAGCTATCAAAATGGAGCCCTTTTCATGGAGCCCTTTATGCCGTTGTGGAAGCGGTAACCAGGGTTGTAGCTCTTGGCGGGGATTATAGGAAGATCCGCCTTACCCTGCAGGAATATTTTGAAAAACTGGGGGAAGACCCCAAGCGCTGGGGGAAACCTTTTGCAGCCCTTTTGGGAGCCTTTTATGCGCAAAAACAGTTGCAGATCCCGGCTATAGGTGGAAAGGACAGTATGTCCGGCACCTTCATGGATCTGGACGTCCCCCCCACGCTTGTTGCTTTTGCCATTAATGTGGCTGATGCCGGACATATTGTTTCCCAGGAATTTAAAAGGCCGGGTAGCAGGGTAGTGCTGGTCCCCGCTCCCAGGGATGAAAATGAACTGCCTGATTTTCCCAGGCTGCAAAAAAATTTTCAGCAGATCAATGCACTTATGCGAGCGGGACAGGTCCTTGCTTCCCATACTATCAGGATGGGAGGGCTGGCGGCAGCAATCAGTAAAATGTCTTTCGGCAACCGCATTGGATTTATTTTCAACAACACGGTCCAGCCAGAATCCCTATTTATCCCTGACTATGGATCCCTTGTTTTAGAAATTGATACCAAGGCTGACCTTGACGCTGTTTTGGCCGGTCTGGATTATAAGTTGCTGGGTTATACACAGGAAAAGGAAGCAATCAGACTTAATGATCTGGAAATCCCCATCCAGGAGGCTTTAGCGGCCTGGGAAGAACCTTTGGAAAAGGTTTTCCCCACCAAGGCGGGAAGTAGCTTGCCAGAGCCCCAAATAATCAATTTCGAAAGGAGAAGAGCCTTTAAACCACGCTTTCCCGTGGCTAAACCAAGGATCCTGATCCCTGTTTTCCCAGGGACTAACTGCGAATATGATTCTGCCAGGGCTTTTCAAAAAGCAGGCGGAATTGTGGATACCATAGTTATCAGGAACCTTACCCCGGTAGATGTAGAACAATCCGTTTCCGAATTGGTCCGCTGCATAGAGAAGGCACAAATAATTATGTTCCCCGGTGGGTTTAGTGGTGGGGACGAACCGGAAGGTTCCGGAAAATTCATAGCAGTTATGTTTAGAAACCCCTTTATTAAAGAAGCGGTCATGAAGTTTCTACACGAAAAGGACGGTTTGATACTGGGTATTTGCAACGGTTTTCAGGCCCTGATTAAACTGGGGTTGGTACCTTATGGTGAAATTCGGGATCTTACTGAGGATAGTCCTACGCTTACCTTTAATACCCTTGGGCGCCATGTTTCCCGCATGGTACGTACCAGAGTAGCCTCCGTTCTTTCACCGTGGTTTTCCAGGGTGAAGCTGGGAGACATTCATACGTTGCCTGTTTCCCATGGGGAGGGGCGTTTTATAGCCAGTAAAAATGTAATTGCAGACCTTATCAGCAAGGGGCAGGTTGCTACCCAATATGTGGATTTAAAGGGTAACCCCAGTAATGATATTACCTGCAATCCCAACGGCTCCTTTGAAGCTATTGAGGCGATTACTAGCCCTGATGGGAGGATACTGGGCAAAATGGCCCATTCTGAAAGGGTTGGCCCGCATGTAGGCATCAATGTCCCGGGAGAAAAAGACCAGCATCTTTTTGAGGCCGGGATAAGGTATTTTTCCGATTAGAGGGGATTAAGAAAGGATCCCTTGCAAAATATGATTATTTGCGTTAAAATAAGAATGGTCACAACGATGCGGAGAGATGGCTGAGTTGGACGAAGGCGCTCGCCTGGAAAGCGAGTATACGGTGGTACCGTATCGAGGGTTCGAATCCCTCTCTCTCCGCCATTTTTTGTCTAAAATTTGGTCGTGCTAAATGGGGAGGTAGCGGTGCCCTGAACCTGCAACCCGCTATAGCAGGATTGAATTCCTACCCCCGGCTCTATTTTTTCAGGGCCTGCCCCTGGTAAGTGGTGAGGAAGCCCTGGTCCCATGCAGCGTGAGCCCATGAACCCCGTCAGATCCGGAAGGAAGCAGCGGTAAGTGGAACCTTGCGGGTGCCATGGGGTTGCTGGGGCAGAGCAAACTGCCCGGGTTACGCCTGGGAGGAAGAGTCAAAGGTAGGTGCACGACCATTAATAATATTATAAGAAGCAAGAAGCAGGAAACAAGAAGCAGGAAAATGGGAGACCAGGGGTCTCCCCTACAACTATATAAAGCCTAAATTTATGTGAAAAAATAGGTTACTGTCAACTGCTAACCGGCAGTTATTAATATAATTACCAACTATCTAGTTTCGCTGAGGTGTTATTTTTTGGAACCAGAATCAAACAAACAGCAAACCGTTTATACAGCACTTTACCGCCGCTGGAGGCCCCAGCTTTTTTCAGAAGTGGTGGGCCAAAACCACGTAACCCGTACCTTACAGAATGCCCTTTCCCAAAATCGTATTGCTCACGCCTACCTTTTTTGCGGTTTAAGGGGTACTGGCAAAACGACTATGGCTAAACTTTTTGCCAAGGCTTTGAACTGTTTGGAAGGGGTTAACTCTGAACCCTGCAACCACTGTCGTTCTTGCAGAGAAGTAATGGAAGGGCGCAATATGGATGTGCTGGAAATTGATGCTGCTTCTAACCGTGGCATTGATGAAATCCGTGATCTGAGAGAAAAAGCACGCTATGTTGCCGCCCAGAACCGCTACAAGGTTTATATAGTTGATGAAGTACATATGCTGACCAACGAGGCTTTCAATGCCCTGCTGAAAACATTGGAAGAGCCTCCCCCCAATGTAATTTTCATTTTAGCTACCACGGAGGTCCATAAACTTCCGCTTACTGTTATTTCCCGTTGCCAGCGTTTTGATTTTCACCTGCTTGAGGTGGGGCAGATTGCCGAGCGACTACGTGAAGTTGCTGAGGAACTGAATTTTTCCATAGAAAAGGAAACCCTTTACCTCCTGGCCCGCCAGGCTGATGGATCTGTACGGGATGCCCTTGGGCTCCTGGAGCAATGCAAGGCCTACGGTGGTGAAAAAATTAGTTACAGCGAAACCCTGGAAATCATGGGGCTCGCTTCCCCGGAAATGATTTTTAAATTAATCCAGTCTGTTATAGAAGAGAATATTGCTTCTGGTCTGGCAGCTATCAGGGAAATAGTCTACAAGGGCAGGGACCTGCACCGTTTCCTGCAGGAGTTGATTCTTTATCTGCGCAAATTGTTATTGCTGCAGGCAGGAGGGGATCAGGATAAAACCCTCGCCGACACACCTGTTTTTAAGCCCTACCTTCTCCAGCATAAGGATCATTTTGATCAACACGTTCTCCTGGAAATGCTCGAAATTTTACAAGAGCTTACCTTCCAGCTAAGAGGTACTTTACTGCCCCAATTTTTGTTGGAGCTGACTTTTCTGCGCCTATTGCGTGCCTACCGTTTTCGCTTTTATCTCTCATCAGGCGAATTTTTTAACCGTTTGCAAGAGTTGGAACGCAGGTTACAATCCCTGGAGGGAAAAGAGGGCCAGGAAACCAGTCCAGTAAAGCAGATGGCAAAAGAAGAAGAAAAAGAAGAAAAAGTAGAAGAAACAGTTAAAATAGAAATGAAAGTAGAAGAAAAAGGGGATTTTAGCCAGGCAGAATTGATCCAGTTTTGGGAAGAAAGTTTCCTGCCTGAACTTAAAAAAAGGCGCAAGGCTCCCATCCATGCTTTGTTACAAGTGGCACGGCCAATTTCCCGCAAAGAGGGGGTATTTACCATTGCCTTGCCTTCATTCCAGCGTGTTTTGAAACCAAGGATTGAGTCGGCTAATAATAAAAAATTTATTGAATCCTTATTGGGACAATTGTTGAACGAGGAATTGACTTTGCTGGTTGTCCTGGAAGAAAATGAAGAACAGGGGCCTGGCATGGTAAAGAAAATAGAAAAGCATAATTTCCCTGGTGAAAAGAGAGAAGAAATAAAAAAAGATAATAATGATTTTTTCTTCAGGCAAATGCTGGAGTTATTTAACGGTAAACTAATAGAAACCTGCGGGGAACCGCTTGATACCCCTGGTTTCTGGACCTTTAATCCAACTGGAAAGGAGTTATAACGATGGGTAAAATGAACAAAATGATTAAACAGATGCAGCAAGCCCAAAACCAAATCCTTAAATTGCAGAAAGAGGTGGAAGCACGCACAGTAGAGGCGACCAGCGGCGGTGGGGTAGTCCGTGCCGTAGTCAGCGGCGGTAAAAACCTTCTGGAATTACATTTGGATCCTGAATTGTTACAGGAAGATGATATCGAAATGGTCCAGGATCTGATTATCAGCGCTGTCAACGAAGCCCTCCGCCAGGCGGACGAAATGGTTGCCTCGGAAATGCAAAAATTGACCGGGGGCTTGGGCTTGCCCAAGGGCATTTTCTAAGTATACAGGAAAGGTGGAGGCAAAAGTGTTTTTCCCTCCCTCGCTGACAAATCTGGTAGAAGAACTCCGCCGCTTGCCGGGCATTGGACCCAAATCTGCGATGCGGCTCGCTTTTTTTATTCTCTCCATGGAAAAAAATGAGGTTGAGAGTATAGCCCATGCTTTGGTGGAAGTTAAAAAACGGATCAAGTACTGTTCCCGTTGCAGGAACCTTACGGAGGAAGATCTCTGCCCTATCTGTTTAGATCGGCGCCGTGATAGTTCCCTGCTTTGTGTGGTCCAGGAAGCCCGTGATATTCTTGTTATTGAAAAAACCGGCCAATATAACGGCCGTTATTTTGTTCTTCACGGTGCACTTTCACCCATAGATGGCATCGGCCCTGCTGAGCTTAAAATTCCTTTACTTCTGGACCTATTGGCGGATGGCACCGTCAAGGAACTTATCATTGCTACTAATCCTAACGCGGAAGGCGATGCTACGGCATATTATATCGCTGAATCCGCCAAACAGCCTAATTTGAGGGTGACACGGATAGGTTTTGGCCTGCCTGTAGGCGGGGACCTGGAGTACGCCGATGAGCTAACCATGTCCCGGGCCCTTGAGGCAAGAAGGGATATTATTTAGAATAAAGGAGTTGTGTACCGCAAATAAAGTCTTTACAACATACAAATCCTTTTTAGAATGCAAATAAAGTACTATTAGGAAACCACTTTAGATGATAGTAGTATTAACTTGAAACTGAAATGCTCCGTATAAAGCAATTCCTGCCTGTCAATAATAAGTTTAAAAAGAAACAGGAGGAATTTGCATGCGGCGCTTTTTATTTATTGCCTTTATTTTATTAATTATAGGTGGCGCCTTATTTATGGGCCCTGGAAGTTTTGTTTCCAGGGAAACAAATCCTTATATGCCCCTTTATCGGGTTATGGAGTTGGCGGGAGCAGAGGTGGTTGAGGGGGAACTGCATTACTGGGCCTCCCTGGGGGAACATCCGGAAATTGTTACCCTTCAGCAGCTGGAAACAAAAGCAGATCAGCTATTCAAGCGTATAACTACTAATAATAGTACCACTCACAACCTTCAAAAAGATATTGTTGAAGCGGCCTCTTTTACTGTGGATGGTACTGATCTGCAGGGTTTTAACCCACCCTGCATGGTAGTGGAAAGGGAAGGGTATTTGGGAACAGGAGCATTGGTCCACCTTACCCTGCAGGTGATGGATGTTGAGGGGAAAAACGTCGTGCATCTTCTTGTTACTATTACCGAACAAGGCAGCGCCAGGCAGTTGAGCAGCACTGCCCACAGGGTTCCCAGCCTGCTTGAATCTGAAGTGGAAAGTGGCAATCTTTCTTTTTGTCTGACGGGTCACCTTGAAGAACGTTTTTCCGGGCAGGATATGGAAACCCTGGCCCTTGCTATTGCCCGTGATCTTGGGGGTGATGAGGTGCAGGGTTTCCAGGATGGTTCCATGGTAAGTGTTACGGGTTATACCCCTGATTTGGGTGATTATTTCCGTGCAGAGGGTTTGCGCGTCAATCTTAATTTGGCCATGCGTTATGATGAGTACCTGGGTAAAACCGTTATCTGGGCCGGATCCCCCCTGGTTGCCCGTTGGTACTAGCAAAAGAACAGCAAGGGTAGCGGATAAATACCGAAAATACTATTTTAGTCTATTCAATCTTGGAGGTAAAGATACTGGCGTGCCGAAAATATTCGTGGAGGGGGGCGTCCCCCTGATGGGCAAAGTTAGGATAAAGGGAGCAAAAAATGCCTGTTTGCCCATGATGGCCGCTTCCCTTTTAACTACGGAGAATGTAGTATTGAAAGAAGTGCCTGATCTGAAGGATGTCCGGACTATGTTACAGCTGCTGCGCTACCTGGGGACAGAGGTATATCACGACCGCCGGGGGGAACGGGTATTTCTTAATTCTCGCAAACTGACTACTTGTATGGCTCCGTACAGCCTGGTACGCCGTATGCGGGCCTCGTTTTTGGTTATGGGTCCTTTATTAGCCAGAATGGGCTGTTCACGTATTTCCCGCCCCGGCGGCTGTGCTATAGGAACCCGCCCTATAGACTTGCATTTGAAGGGTTTTGTAGCCATGGGAACGCGCTTCAGGATGGGCCATGGCTATATAGAAGCAAGAACAAATGGGCTGCAGGGCAAAACAATTTATTTGGACTATCCCAGCGTAGGTGCCACGGAAAATATTCTTATGGCTGCTGTTTTGGCTCAAGGAACAACCTTTATAGAAAATGCGGCTGCAGAACCGGAAATCGTAGATCTAGCAAATTTCCTGAACAGTATTGGTGCCAAAATCTATGGTGCCGGCACCAGTATTATTAGGATTGAGGGGGTTAACACCCTTGGCGGGGGCAGTTATACAGTTATCCCTGATCGGATTGAGGCCGGTACGTTCATGATTGCAGCAGCTATTACCGGCGGGGACATTGTCCTGGATAATGTTATTCCCCATCATTTAACGGCTGTAATTTCCAAGCTTGAAGAAACGGGGTGCCTTTTGACTGAACTGGGGAAGGGATCCCTTCGGGTGCAGGCCAATGGGCGGCCCCTGGCAGTAGACCTTAAAACCCTTCCCTATCCTGGTTTTCCCACTGATCTCCAACCCCAGTTTATGGCTCTTTTGTCCCTGGCCCGGGGGACCAGTGTTATTACCGAAACCGTTTTTGAAAAAAGATTCTTGCACGTTGAAGAGCTGGCCCGTATGGGTGCAGGCATTCGTATAGAGGAACGCAGTGCCATTATAACAGGCAGGCATGCCCTTCATGGGGCGGCAGTAAGGGCTGAGGATTTAAGGGGCGGGGCAGCCCTTGTACTGGCTGCCCTTGCTGCCGGGGGCAGTTCCGAAATCCGGGGGATCAACCATATTCTCCGGGGTTATAGTCACCTCGTAGGACGGTTACGCCGGCTTGGCGGGCGTATTTTTATTATTTCTTAGCGGAACATGTTCTGCCATTTGTTTTCTTCCCTTTGGATTACCACTTTTCTATTTTTATGCCCTGGTAATAATACTGCAGAATTTCTTTATAGTCTCTTCCTTCCCGCCCCATGCCGTCAGCACCATACTGGCATAGCCCTACACCATGGCCATGGCCTCTGGTGGTAAATATTATTTTGTCATTTTCTGTCCGCCAACGGAAAAAGGTGGAGGGTAGCCCCAGCAAGGTACGCACCTCCATCCCGCTGTAAATTCGGCCGGAATTGCCGACGCTAAGCAAAAGGTTACGCCCGCTGCTACTGCGCTTTTTTACTTCTAGCAGGGGAATGTTTCCTTCACCAAGGACGGGCAATATGCCCTCCTGATTTTTTAGTGCAGCAGCATAGGTGGAAAGCCCCATGGGTATCTCCTTTTTAAAATAGGGGGAGTGCCGGCAGAATGAACATTCTACGCTTTTTAGGTATGCAGCGCTTTTGTTGCCACTCCAGACAGCCTCTGCAGCCTCAGTTGTTCCTCCACAAGTAGAATGATAGACGGCTTCTATAGGCTTACCTTCATAGGTTATAACCATGTTGTGTGTGGCGCTGACAGCTTCTTTAACACGTTGCAGGTAAATGGGGCCTTCTTTGGCAGGCCATTTAGCTAATGAAAAATTGATATCCTCCCAGGCCTGGCAGCATGAGCTATCGGTACACAAATCTATACCAGGATGGTTTTTGCAACCGCTTCCTCCTGTTTCCCTTCTTTTTTCTAAGGCATAAGTGCGGGCAATAACTGCCTGTGCTTTTAACGCTTCTATATGAAAGGAGGAGGGCATTTCAGCTGCCACTACCCCAACCAGATATTCCTCTATCTCCATTTCCCTTACTTTACCTTCACTAACAAGAAAAACCCTCAGCAGAGCATTGTTGCTTTCTATTTCCCTTTTAATTTCGTTTGTTGTTCCATCCATCTGCTGCTCCTGGTTTCCCCAGTTCCAACAGTTTCCTACAAGCAGGGCAGGCATAAAAATTAGGCACGATGTTGAAATGACCATGTAAAGAAGAAATACTTTACCAGCTGTAATATTAGCTGTTTTTCCAGATCTATTTGGTGCCCAGCTTGTCTTTTTCCAGCCTCGCGGCTGTTTTCTTGTGTGGCGGTATGAGCCCCTTTTTTTTCTCATGAAGTGAATTTTGTATCCCCCTGTTCCTCTTTTTGGAGGTTGCGGAAAATAGGATCAATACATTATATGTTTTCCCCTCATAAATTATTAAGTTTTGTACAGGCTAGTTTAAAAAACCGGGAAGTTGGGCATAATACCCATATCATTACGAAATGAGGTGAGACGATGGCTTTATTGAAAATAATTGGAGGGATCCTTAAAAGGACTTTTAGAAAGCAAAAAAGCTCACTTGTTGAAAGTGAAACTGGCGGGGACAGGCTGGAAACTCCTGAGAAGAATACTACCCTGAGTCGCTTGCGGGGAAGTTTTTCATGGCGCTACTTGATTCTGGCAGGCAGTTACCTGGTTATTGTTGCTGTTCTGCTATCTTTTATTGTTATCAAGTGGAAGATACCACCCCTGGAACTTCCCGGGCTTCCCGAAGCAGAAAAGGAAACCCGGTATCAGTTCCAAGAAGGAGAAAAGCTGCAAGAAGCAAGCCCGGATGTTCCTGGAAAAGCTGCAAATACTGGGAATGAGGGAATAAATGCTGCCAATTCTGTAAAGGATGAAAAGGTAACGGATGACATCAACCTCGTCCCTGTCGTGGGGGAAAATGAAAAGGCATTACCTGCCTCTGAAGGGAATATGACGGCTTTTCCCGAAGCGGCAGAGGTAGTTTTACCACAGGCGGCTGACCCTTTGCCACAATGGTATTTACAGTGTCCCTTTAATAGCTATTTAGTAGAAAAACTTCCTTCAGGGGACAACTTACACCGTTTAAGCCGGGGAGTGCTTTTGCGGACGACATCTGCCGCCCCAGTTTCGGTTCTCTGGGCAGGCAAGGTGGTAAGTGCTGGTGATAGTGGATCTCCCCATGGGTTATCTGTTCTTGTGGAACATGAAGGGGGGTATCGCACCTTTTATGGCAATTTAAGCGAGATCTGGGTAGAAGAAGGAAGTAGCTTAAAAGAGGGTGAGAATATTGGCTTATTGTCACATACCCCTCCGCTGGAAGAAGGGCTCAGCGTTGCCGGGCGACCCCCAGGTGAGGCCTGGGAACTGCCAATGCGCAGTGTTTGGAGAGGCTATTATGATGAGGAAACAGAGACATTTTTGCCGGTGATCCAGGCTGATCAAGATTGTGTTAATGAAGTTACAGATTTTTATAAGGAAGATCCCCTCCTTTACTTGGAGGTGCACCTTGGTCATAAATTCCTCGATCCTTTGGAGTTTATTCTGGATAGGAATTAATTATCGCCAAAAAACATATAAATTTAGAAAGCCGGTCAAAGGGGGCTTCCCTGTGCAGGACTACATTATTCAAAGGGTTATCGAGATTGGTGATTATATATTGGAGACGGGCTATACTGTGAGGCAAACAGCCCAGGTTTTCGGGGTAAGCAAAAGCACCGTCCATAAGGACGTTACTGAACGCCTTCCCCTTATTAATGCTAACCTGGCACAGGAAGTCCGTAAAATATTGGAAAAAAATAAGGCAGAGCGCCATTTAAGAGGCGGTGAAGCGACACGCCTCAAATATCATATCTTACGAAATGAGGAAGAAGCTAAAGAAAAAAGGAATGAACTTAGTAAGGCGACTTAAATATTTTTTTAGGTTTTAGTAAATAAAAAAGAGTTTCTATAAAAAGGAAATACCTAGCTGTATGGCGAATATACCCTGTAAGAGATAATAACTAAGGGTGTTGCAAGAGGGAGAGGATATATCAAAATGGTTTGGTCGGCAGATATGGGTATTGACCTTGGCACTGCCACAGTCCTTGTTTATTTAAAAGGAAAAGGGATTGTTCTCAATGAATCTTCAGTAGTAGCCATTGAGCAAAAAAGTAAGAAAGTGCTTGCTGTAGGGGAAAATGCCCGTAATATGTTGGGGAGAACCCCGGGGAATATAATTGCCATACGGCCCCTGAAGGAAGGCACTATAGCTGACTTTGATGCTACTGAGATTATGTTAAAGCATTTTATTACGAAGGTCTGTAAACGGCGCAGTTTTTTTAAGCCCCGTGTCGTTGTCTGTATCCCGACAGGCACAACTTCTATAGAAAAAAAAGCCGTTATAGAGGCTATTACCCGTACCGGAGCTAAGGAAGCTTACCTGATTGAAGAACCGCAGGCTGCTGCACTTGGGGCGGGACTGGACATTTTTGAACCAAGCGGGAGCATGGTAGTGGATATAGGTGGCGGAACCACCGACATGGCAGTTCTCTCCATGGGCGAAACGGTAACTTCCTCCAGTGTTAAAGTTGGTGGGGACAAGTTTGATGAGGCAATTATACGCTATATTAAAAAGGTACATAATCTCTTTATTGGTGAGCGTTCAGCCGAGACAATTAAAATAGAGATAGGTTCTGCATATCCTGGCAGCCGTTCCCTGAAAGTGGAAATCCGTGGCCGTGACTTAATCAGTGGATTGCCCCGTTCCCTGGAGGTAACAACTGAACAAATTGCAGAGGCCATCAGCGAGCCTGTCTGGATCATTATCCAGGGTGTCAAGCAGTTACTGGAAAAGACACCACCGGAGCTGGCCGGGGACATTATTGAAAAAGGCATTGTTCTCACAGGGGGGGGCGCTATGTTGGATGGTTTTAGCAAAATTATTGCCAGAGAAACAGGGTTGCCTACCTTTCTGGCAGATGACCCTGTAGGCAGTGTAGCCTTGGGAACAGGTAAAGTCCTGGATTATCTTGATCAGCTTTCTGGAACCCTGGTTACAAGTAGGAATCTTGTTTCCTCATTTTAGGGTTAGTATGTACTGGTAGTTTGTTTAAGAAGGCTAAAGTCATGGCCCTGCTGTTGTCAGCAGGGCTTTTTTTATATTCTACATACTGGGTTTTTGCAACACCTTGTTTAATACGCATAAAAATATAAAGTGTTGGGACGTAACCAAAATGTTTTTTTTACGTTTACACACTGTAGGGAAAAATTGTGCTATAATTGTAGACGTTGTTGATGTGGCATTACCGTATTTTCCCAAAGCGAGGTAAGCAGGATTTGACTCGTTAAAAGGATAAGTAGATAAGAGTAAATATAGATAGAATATTTGAAAAGAGGGTGATACTCTTCCATGTCGGTATTTTTTGCCCCTGGACTGGCTTTTATTTTAACCTTTGTCCTCACACCATTTATCAAACAATTGGCCCTAAAATTGGGTGCTGTAGATTATCCCAATTCCCGTAAGATACACAAAAAAGCCATGCCTCTTTTAGGCGGTGTAGCTGTTTATATTTCATTTTGGGTCGCAGTTCTCTTTGTTTTCCTCATTACCGGGGAAGGAGAAAAATTGTTTGGGCTTTTTTTGGGTAGTACCCTCATTCTTTTGTTAGGTGTCTTAGACGACATTAAAGGCCTCTCCTATAAACTAAAGTTTTTTGGTCAATTTGTAGCTGCTTTTATCCTTATTATTTATAATATTAGAATTGAATTTATTACCCTTCCTTTTCAAAATATGGTTTTTCTAGGTGACTTTTTGGTAATACCTTTAACGCTGCTTTGGATTGTAGGGATTACTAATGCGGTAAACCTCATTGACGGTGTAGATGGCCTTGCCACCGGGGTTTCCGTGATTGCAGCGATAGTGATTTTTGGCCTGACGTGGGGCCAATTCCCTGTTTTCACACCGCTACTCGCTTTGATCCTGGCAGGGGCAGCTTTGGGTTTTTTACCGTATAATTTTTCGCCGGCACGCATTTTTTTAGGGGACACGGGCAGCCTATTTTTAGGTTTTATGCTTGCCGGTTTTTCCATCATGAGTGTGACCAAGCAGGCAACGCTTACTACCTTGATTATCCCGGTCCTTATTTTTGGTCTGCCGATTACCGATACCTTTTATGCCATGTGGCGGCGCTTAAAAAACCGGCGCCCAATTTTCCAGGCTGACAAGGGCCATATTCACCACCGGCTCCTGGGCCTGGGGTTGAGTGCCCGGCAAACGGTAATGCTCCTTTATTTTGGCAGCATCTATTTTGGTATATCTGCCATTGTGTTCGATCGCTTTCCCGAATTTAGTTTCTATCTTATCCCGGTTATCTTTATATTCTTTATTTTCGCTTTAAAGCATCTTGATGTTCTTAGCAGCCTGGTAAGTAACTTACCAGACAGGGCAAAAACAAGGTCGGAAAAGGGACAACCGTGAAATGTGAAGGGAGTGTTCCGTTAACTAATGAAAAAAATTAAGATAATGAGTATTGTGGGCACTCGCCCTGAGGCCATCAAAATGGCTCCACTCATCCGTTTCCTGAAGGAAACAGAGCAGGTGGAGTCTATTTTGACCCTGACTGCCCAGCACCGGGAAATGCTAGACCAGGTGCTTTCTCTTTTTGAACTGGAAGCCCACTACGATCTAGATATCATGCTCCAGAACCAGACCCTGATCCACATCACCGCCAGTGCCCTCAAGGGACTTGACAGGGTTTTAGCTTTAGAAAAGCCCGATCTGGTGCTTATACAGGGGGACACGACAACGACCTTTGCAGGCTCTCTTGCTGCTTTTTACCACAAGATCCCTGTTGGCCACGTAGAAGCTGGGCTGCGCACCGGCGACAAGTATGCCCCCTTTCCCGAAGAAATTAACCGCTGTTTGAATAGTGTCATAGCCGACTTTCATTTTGCACCCACCCGTGCTGCAGCAGATAATCTTTTACGGGAGGGTATTGATGAAGATACAATTTATATTACGGGAAATACCGTCATTGATGCTCTGAAAACTACAATACAGCGTGACTTTACCTTCAGTGATCCCCGGCTGCAGGGCCTGGACTTTAATACCTCCCGGATCCTCCTGGTGGAGGTCCACCGCCGAGAAAACCTTGGTTCACCCCTGGAGGAAATCTGTAAGGCATTACTTGATATACTGAAGGACTTTCCTGATACGCACCTTGTTTTTCCTGTCCATAAAAACCCTGCAGTTCGCAAGATAGTTTACAGTTACCTGAGGGGGCACCCCCGTGTAACCCTTTTGGAACCGCTCGATACACTAACTTTTCATAACCTCATGGCCCGTTCCTACTTGATCCTCACCGACTCAGGTGGGATACAGGAGGAAGCTCCCTCGCTCGGCAGGCCTGTTTTGGTTTTGCGAAATGTTACCGAAAGGCCGGAGGCCCTTGCGGCTGGAACTGCTCGCCTGGCAGGCAATAGCCGTAAAAGTGTTTACAGTCTTACTGCACGCCTCTTGCAGAATAAATCTGCCTATGAAACCATGTCACGCATCGCAAATCCATTTGGCGATGGGCAAGCTGCAAAGCGGATAGTCCAGATTCTCTTGTACCACTTTGGTTTATGGGGTTCAATGCCTGTACCTTTTACGCCTGCTACCGGGAAGGAATAATGGCTTTTGCCCTCGAATTGTGTAAGGGATATGCAAAAGAACAAATATAATACCATGCGAAGAATCCTTATTTCAGGCTATCACGGGTTTAACAACATAGGGGATGAAGCTATCCTTGAAAGCATCTTGCAGGTTTTCAGGAAGGCTGCTTCAAAGGAAGGGCAAACCCTGGCAATAACGGTTCTTTCAGCTAACCCGGAGGCAATAAGGCAAAGGAACGGAATAAGGGCCGTAAGTAGGACAAATCTTTTTGCTATTATAAGAGCAATAAAAGATTGTGATCTTTTCCTTAGCGGTGGCGGCAGTCTTTTACAGGACAAAACGGGCTATGGGCTTTCTGTTTTGTATTATTTGGGTCTGGTTTTTCTGGCCCGTTTGTTTAGGAAAAAAACCGTTCTTTATGCTCATGGGATAGGTCCCATCACAAAAAAAATAAACCGTTTTATTGCTCGCTGGATTATTGATGGGGTTGACCTTGTGACGGTGAGGGATGTTGACTCCAGGGACGAACTTATTTCCCTGGGTGTAAAAAAGCCGCCCCTTCATGTTACAGTTGATCCGGCATTTTGTTTTGTGCCTTCCAGGGAAAATAACAATGTAAGAGTAGGGCGGATACTGGACAATTTACCCTCGGGAAAGCCTTTCCTGGGTATTTCTGTGAGAGGATGGCTGGGGCTCAATAAATTATTTATTCCAGAAATAGCCAAAGCAGCCGATCAACTTGCCCTGGAAATAGGTGCAGTAGTTATCATTATCCCTATGTTCCCTGCCAAGGACCTGGCAGTTTCCCGTTGTACAGCATCTTTAATTCAGCAGGAAGTTTTTGTGGTTGAGGAAGAACTGACGCCGCAGGAGGCCCTTTCCCTTTTTACCTATCTGGATCTCTTGATTGGGGTACGTTTGCATTCCCTCATTTTTGCAGCTATTACCGGCACGCCCATGGTCGGGGTGGGGTATGATCCTAAGGTGTCTTCCCTCCTGGTTCAGTTAGGGCTAAGTCCAGCGTTCAGGGTAGAAAACCTGCAAGCAGAAGAACTTTACCACCATTGTTTAAAGATCTGGCAGCAAAGGGAAACAATCAGGACTGAGTTGCAACAAATTGCTGCAGATTATCGTCGACAAAGTAGGAGCTTTGGGGAAAATGTTTACCGCTATTTTTTTGGGAAGGAAGAAAACGGAGGTATTTTTCAATGAAGGTGCTGCACCTGATCAGTGGGGGCGATACAGGAGGAGCCAAAACACATGTTCTTTCCCTGGCGAAGGAATTAGAAAAACATGTAGATATTAAGCTTATCTGCCTAATGGAGGGGGATTTTTTCCGTGAAGGACAGAGGATGGGTCTTAATATTAGTGTAATCCCGCAAAAAGGAAGATATGATTTAGGGGTTGTCAGGCAACTATGTAACCTCATCCGGCAGGAAAGGTTTCAAATACTCCACTGTCATGGAGCCCGGGCCAATTTTATAGCCGCAATTATGCGCAGATCCCTTCATATACCCTCCCTTACTACTATGCATAGCGATTACAAGCTGGATTTTCAGGGCAGCTTTTATAAAAATCTTATTTATACCAATTTGAATGCCTGGGCCCTGCGCAGTTTTGACTATTTTGTTGCTGTTTCCGATAGCTTTAAAGAAATGTTGGTTTCAAGGGGGTTCCCTGCTGAAAAAATATTTGTCATCTACAATGGTATTGATTTTAATGCCAAATTGAAGTTGGGCAGAAAAGAGGATATCTTAAAAGACTTTGGGCTTACTATTCCCCCTGAGGCCAGGATAGTGGGCATTATGGGCCGTCTGCATCCAGTAAAAGGTCTTGATCTTTTCCTGCAGGGTGCACGCCTGGTTCTTGAGGAAGAGCCGGACATATATTTCCTTATCGCCGGTGATGGGGAGGAAAAAGAAAAACTTATAAAGTTACGTAATAAACTCATGCTTGGGGAAAGGGTTTATTTTACCGGTTATACAAATCAACCGGACCAATTCATCAGTATTTTGGACATTAATACCCTGACTTCTTACAGCGAAAGCTTTCCCCTCGTTTTACTGGAAGGGGCACGCCTGAAAAAACCAACTCTCAGTGCCAATGTAGGTGGAATAACCCATCTTCTAAAGGAGGGGGAAACCGGCTTGCTTTTTGAGGCGGGGAATGTGGAGCAATTTGCCTTGAAGTTGTTGGTGTTGCTGCGTGATGAAAAATTGGCGGCATGCCTGGGAAAAAAACTATACTTTTATGCCCGGGAAAATTTTTCCCTGGAACGCCTTGGCTATAACCACCGAGAAATATACCGGCAGATACTAAAAAATGCCGAAAGGGGAGAAGGGAATTGAAAATAATTGATGATCGGGGAAAGCTTTTCGGCATTATCAATATTGTTGATCTTATTGTTCTTATACTGCTAATGACTGTAGTAATGGTTGGTGTGGGCAAATTTACGGGTAGGGCTACAAGGAATGAACCTGGTACCATCCCGGTTAATTTGGAAGTCCTCATTAGCGAGGTCCGGCAGCAGACGGTGCAGGCGATCAAGGTCGGCGATCAGGTCATGGATGCAACCAGCAGTAGTGTTGTGGGGACGATCAAGGACAAAAAAGTGGTGCCCTTTCGCAGACCGGCAGAAACCGGTAAAGGTGGTTTTGTGCTGGCAGAAGTTCCGGAGCGCTTTGATATCTACTTGGAATTGGAGTGCAATGGCCACGACACGGGGAGCGTGCTGCGAATTGCTTCCTATGAAATTCGCATCGGTACAACCATGATCCTGCGGACCCGGGATTATGCCGTAGCCGGTATTGTGCTGCGAAAAGAACTTGACGAGCAAAAAATTAGCAGTAGTCTTTATGAGCAGTAGTAATGTAATTAGGCACTAAGGAGGGGGCCTATCCATGGCAAATCAAAGTTGCCCCAAAAAAATAATCTTAGGCAGCTTATTACCAACAATAAGCATGTGGGCACGGTCCAGCATTATTTTAGGGTTAGTCAATGGTTTTGCCCTTACTTTGGATAAATGGGCTGCCGGCAGCTTTTTACTGGGAACGTTCCGGAAAAACTATTCTTTCTCCCCCTGGCACGGGAGCCGTGTTTTGGCTCTGCTGCAGTTTATAGCTGCCAAAATTATGACGTTGCTGGAAGCAATATGTACCACCCTGGAGTTTTCTTTTCAAAATAGTATTACCGGGAAGTTTTTTTATTGGTGCATTGCTCCTTTGAAACATTCTTTTGCCCCGGCTGCACTTGATCTGCTTTTGGCTTTTATTGCTGCCAATTTAATTATCCGCCTGTTACTAAAAGCATACGCCGGCACAACTCTTTTTATCTTGACAGCCGGTTTTTTAGGGTTTCTTTTGCTCCGTTTCCACGCACATAAGCTGCAAGCAACTTTCCAGGGTAGCCTTTTCACCCATTTTCTAAAATGGTTTTTTACCCTGGAAACAGAAGATGATTAGATGCCCTGATAAGGTGATATTATGCAATATACTTTAAAAAAACAGCATACCCTTTTTATTTTCGCTGCAGGGCTGCTCCTTGGGGCTGCTTCTTATTTACTGCCGGCGATAACAGTTATTAAGTATATGGTTGCTGCTGTAGCAGGTCTTCTTGTCCTTTGTAACCCCACCTGGGGCCTTTACCTGCTGGCTGGGACCCTGCCTTTCCTGCCCAATTTAAGTCTGTTATTGTTGGCTGGTTTACTTGCCTTTTCCTTTATCATTAGCAGGCTGTGTGGACCCTCAAAAAGGCTGGAATTCGTTTTGCCGGAGCCGGCTATTGTTGTCTTTATAATTGCAATTGTTGTTTTTACAGTTATTTCTATTACCCCTGCAGCCAGCATGAGGGAATTTAGCATCTATATGCTTTCCTTTGCTGCTTTTTTTGTGCTTGTTAACCAATTAAAGAGCAAAAATGAACTTTATATCTTCCTTCTTTGTACACTTCTGGCAGCTTTTATTGTTTCCCTTTATGGTATCTACCAGTTTGTAATAGGGGTCCCTGTGGAAAGCGCCTGGGTGGATGCTGCCCGAAACCCCGGACTCAGCACCCGTATTTTTTCCTTTTTTGGCAATCCCAATGTTCTTGCCGAGTACCTTATTATGTTGATCCCCTTTGGGCTGGCCCTGGTGTGGTCCGTAAGGGACTACCGCAAAAAGATGTTGCTTCTTGCTATGACGGGGACTTTGACCCTTGCCCTTATCCTTACTTTTTCCCGGGGTGGGTGGCTGGGCCTTGCTGTGGGCCTCTTTTTCTTCGCCCTTCTTAAAGACAGAAGGATTTTGTTTCTGTTGTTTTTCCTTGTCCTCCTTTTTAGTCTGGTAGGTGCGGTTTTTATGCCGGATGTATTTCTGCAAAGGTTTGCAACGATCGGCAGTTCCCAGGATACCTCCAACATCTACCGCCTTATGGTCTGGGAGGAGGCCCTTCTGATTATCAAAGATTTTTGGGCCACCGGAGTGGGGCTTGGTTACCAGGCATTTAGGAAAATCTACCCTTATTACATGCTTACACGCCAAAAATTGCCCTATCATGCCCATAATACTTACTTGCAATTTTTGGTTGAAACGGGGGTTGTTGGATTTTTTATATTCCTTTGGCTCATTGTCAGTGTTTTGAAAAAAGGACTCCAGTCCCTTTTTTCTTGCCGGGATCT
Source organism: Dethiobacteria bacterium (assembly GCA_050942625.1). Lineage (GTDB taxonomy): Bacteria > Bacillota > Dethiobacteria > DTU022 > UBA8154 > JBMNNS01. Next base: position 35,741 of record JBMNNS010000002.1, on the reverse strand, counting down.
ATTTTTAAAAAACATACTCATTGCCGCTTTATCCGCTATTGCCGCCATTCTTTCCCAGGGAGTGGTGGAACATTTTCTGTACATGCCTAAAATTATTATGCTATTCTGGCTAATCATTGCAGTGGTATTTGTTGGCGGGAAGCTAAGTACCTCTTAATTTTGAATATGGTCCGGTTTTTCGGGCAGCATCCTGCCTATCTTTTTTTTGAGCTTCCAACCGCTGAAATAATCCCGAATTAAAAAAAAGGGGCTGCTCATTGGTCGCACTTGTTGGGCTGCGTTAATGTTAATGTTATAATTTTTTAGAAATTCCTTACAAGCTGCCAGGTTGCCCCTCAAGAAGAATTCTGCCCCCCTTATTTTCCCCTCTGTGAGGTTTCCCCCAATTATTGCCTTTCTACGGCAGTTATCCAGCATTAGTAGTCCACAGAAAGGGATTGTTTGAGATTTAAATATTTCCAGGGCCTTTTTTTTGCCTTCGAACTCCTCTTTAAGTGGAAAATACCTGTTGGCCGCAAAGCAGGTAAAAGGTGAACTGGTTTGGTAAAAGTAAAGGGGAAAGTCTTCACCAAAGTTTCCTTTTTCTAGTGCTGCCAGACCTAATAATGCTGTTGCCATATGATCCCGGTGCCCATCCAGGAAATAGGGAAGAAAAACAACTTGAGGCCTGAAAAAGCACAACTCTGCCTTTACTTTTTCAACTGCAGTAGCAGTTAGTTCCACTGCACCATCTTCCAATTCTAAGAAAAGGGGCGGTTCAAGTCCATAATATCGTGCTACCTGGCGGCCTTCTTTTTCCCTTAACTCTATCAGTTTTTCCCTCGTTAGTTGTGGATGAAAGCTGCCGGCTCCATTTGTCACGTAAAGGCACTTAATGCTATTATTTTTTTTTACCAGTTCAAAAAAAAGCCCGCCCAGGCCAATTATCTCATCATCAACATGAGGTACAACAACAAGAATCTTTTGACCTTGCAACTTCTCCATTGGCAACAAGCGATACCACTTCCGCATATACCAAAAATAGGTATTAAAAAAGAGATAGTTTAAAAAATTAACCGGCCTGAGGGTTATTTTTTTAACTAATTCCTTCATTTTTTCGGCCTTTCAATTTATTATTTGCTTATTTATAATCCGAATCACCCATTGTTATATACCAATTTCCGCTATTCTTTAGAAGATTTTCCTGTTCTGTAGTACAATCCACGCTATTAAAAACTATTTTATTGTGACTTTTGATGCGCAGAAAACCATGGTTTTTGAGTACGGTTGAGACCTGGCCTTGATCCAGGCACCAGCAGGAAAGTGTATGGCATCTATTACTGCAATATTCATCGGCGCGCCCGAGCAGTGCTGGAATGACGTTTTTATAGTCAAGGGCCAATAGGTCAATAATATGGCCCATGTCATCTTCGCAAAACAGGACAAGATAGCCGGAAATGTGACCATCCTTTTCCTCACAGGCCCAAATTTTATAGTTCCTTGGTGAATTAGTATAGCGCCAGTTTAAATAAACGCTGTCCCGGACAGTTGCAATATCCAGGGATTTGCTGGCTTCAAACCACAACCTGTCAAAGCGGGAATCGAAAGCCTTTACTTCAAATACCCTGCTATCTTTTACCACTTTTTTTCTTCCAAGCTTTTCCAGTCCCTGCAGCGCAAAACCGGTAATTAGAACTATAAAACGATTGCTGAAAAAGTGCTTTGCTGCTTTGGACCCATCATAGAATTTGACATAGCGGGGGATTTCCCCCAGATCCTTGATATCGGTTATTTTGTTCAGGGCCCCCAGGGCTTGCTTATTGGGGAAGCCGAACATGAAAGATATACCTCTTTCCCTGCTGTTTTGATAGATATAATCATACATCCTTGCAAAATTACCCTTTTGCCGGAATTCTCTGTCCAGCATGGAATTAATGCGTTGCCCGGCAGCAAGGTACTGTTCGCCTACTTTGAAAAGGGAAACATGGAGGCAGAGATGCCCCCTGATTTTGTCATCACTATCCTTTAGAAGGGCAATAATGCTTTCACCCCGGGGGTTCTCCATATTTTCCCATAGCCAATAATCATTACTCCGTTTTTCCCCAAAGATTTTGTTGAACAGGGCTAAAATGTTATTTTCATCTCCCTGTTGATACCCTTTTACCTTAAGCAAATAGTATACCCCCTGCTGCAAAGCATTATTATTTCTAAAATGAATACTGTCTTTTTTATTATAACATCTCAAGGCAGGATTTTCATTAACCTTGTGTAACTAGTCTATTGGCGACAACCCGTTGAAAAGTACCCCCTGGGGGGGTATACTGTCCAAACCCTGTCATTCTGAATGAACGATAAAACCAATGATAAACGGATCCCACTACAAGGAGGACGCTCATTTGCACAAAGAACAAAACAGCCTTTTCTTTATTAGGTCCGTCAGCATGATTATGCTGGCTACTATTTTAAGCCGTGTCCTGGGGTTTTTCCGGGAGATGGCCATTGCTTACCGTTTCGGAACGACAATGGAAGCAGATGCTTACCTCGTGGCAGTGCTGTTACCCACCATTTTATTTTATTCTTTCAGCGATGCACTCAAGAGCACTTTTATTACTGTTTTTGCGCCTTATAAGGGGGACGAGGATGCTCCCTTTTTTCTAAATTCACTAACTTTCTTTGTGGCAATCGCTCTCTTAGTTTTGGTTGTTTTGGGCATCATTTTTGCCCCCCAGTTAGTTTTTCTGCTAGCCCCCGGCTTTAAGGGAGAGATTTTTACCCTTACGGTGAGATTGATGCGTATTATGCTCCCGGGCATCTTTTTTGTGGGCCTGGCTGGCCTCGCTTCCGGCTTTCTAAACAGCTACCAGCGCTTTTTGATTCCTGCTCTGGTCAATGTTCCCCATAACCTCATTATTATCCTTAGTGCCCTTTATCTGGGCCTGCACTATGGAGTAACTGGCCTGGCCTGGGGCAGCCTCCTGGCAATTGTTTCTCAACTGGTTATCCAGCTCCCATCCTTGTGCCGGGTTCCTTTTAATTTTCGGCGTGGTTTCTCTACACAGCACCCGGGTTTAAAAAAGATCTATTCACTGCTGCCGGCCATTATCCTTTCCAGCGCTGTCATAGAACTTAAACACTTAGTCGACCGTCTTTTTGCCTCCTTTCTTGCGCCGGGAAGCATTGCCGCCCTTAATTACGCAGAACGTATCTACATGCTCCCACAGGCTATTTTCGTATCCGCCATAATCATTATCCTCTACCCACAACTGGTTGAATTGCATGCCAAAAGCGAGCTAGACTTTTTTAAACAGCATATCAGGCAGGGCATTTCCTTCTTTTTTTTCCTGCTGCTCCCCATGGCAGCCGGTTTAATTTTGCTCCGCCGGCCCCTGGTGGAACTCCTGTTCCAGCGTGGCGCTTTTGATGCTTCAGCTACTAATCTGACTGCCACAGCACTTCTATTTTATACCCCAGGGCTGGTTGGTTTTGCCCTTCATTGTTTCTGCAACCGCATTTTTTTTGCCCTGCAGGAGGTAAAAGTCCTTGTCTGGGTAAATACAGCCATGGTAGGCTCCAACGCCCTTTTTAACCTGCTACTCATGCCTGTTTTAGGGCATGGTGGTATTGCTCTGGGCACATCTCTTTCATTTATACTGGGTTCCCTATGGCTTTTAATTCTCCTTTCACGCCGCCTGGACTTATCTATTAAAAACCTCATTTTTATACCCCTTTGTCGTTCCTTTATGATAACTACGTTAATGGCAATCCTCCTCCATTTTTATTTATCAGCCCTGGTTAGCATGTTTGCAAGTCTACCCGGCGGCATATTTATTCTGGTGACAACGACCTTCCTGGGGGCAGTTGCCTATTTCCTCTTTGCTTTTCTTCTACGCTTGCCTGAGGTTAATCAGGTTTTAACTTTCGCAAAAAGCTTCATGAAACAAAATCCTACTATTTTTAAAAAAAAATATGGGAATGAGTAACCTTTCACAAAAAGATGCGTTATAGGGTAGTGAAGGGTTGGTAAGAAACACATTTATTTTCAAAAGATCCTTATTTGCTCTTACCAAGCACTTTTTGCAGTAGAAAAAGGGAAAAGTGATCCAACGTAGAAGATGTAATTGGCAGGTATTTCCGTTTAATGCGGAATTTCCTAAACAGCAGGACCTGGTTAAACAGGCAAGGTTCTGCCGGCAAACCAGGAAACAAAATTAACGTAGAACATAAAAGGAGGGATGCCTGGGAGAAGCATGGACAAAGCTTTAGCTCAGTGAATTGTTGTTCCAAAGAACCTAAATTCAGGAGGAGGAAGAAAAGTAATGAAAAGGTCAACAAAAAAAGTACTTACTGTTCTCTGCCTTGCGTTTTTTGTTTTGTCACTTGCCATTCCGGCATTTGCAGCATCGGAGAATAGTGTAAACAAGGTGCCGCAGGTATCCAAGGATGATAAGTTTGAGGATAAGGACACTGCACCTTTCCTAAGGATCAGGGAAAAAAACATTGGTGATTTTTCTAATGGCGATTATTTTGAATTAGCTTTAACCAATGCTAGCTGGCTCAAAGATAAAATAACAGCAGAAGGGGCAGTTGATGTAGCAAACGCTACAGTTGAGGTAGATTATATTTCGAAAAAAATTCTCGGTATAACTGTTAACAACATATCCGGTTCAGATAATGTAGAAATCAGGGTGCCCATGCTAACAGAAATCACAGAAGAGGGCGAAGCAAAAGTAACCGTTGACCCCCGCGATAGTGCAGTTACAGGGGGAACCTATGTTTTTGCCGTATCTGCTGAAGGTAAAACCATTAGCTCAATTGAAAAGGTAAATAAGTTTGGCGGCAGGTATGGAAGTCTGGCAACCCTTCGTATTGATGAAACCAGGATCGGTGCGCTGGGTAATAAAGAGCAGACTATTAAATTGAAGCTACCTCCAAAGTATTCCTGGGATGGAACAGACGGAGTGGTTATTGAGCCCAAAGGGGGTTTGGCAGGAGCCTATGGTGCCTATGACCTTGATATTGAAGGAGAAAACAAAAGAACATTAACATTCAAATTTGATCCTACTGGCAAGGTTGGCGGTGCCCGTGGTTCGATCTTTATTAGTGGGCTTAAAATTGCTGCCGACAGGGATGCCTCCTATGGGGACGTTGTACTGGATATTGACGGTGATAAGGTAACAGCAACCGAACTGTTGGTAGCCAAGCGCATGGATTATGGTGTAGAGGCTTCTGTCAAAGAGGTAAAAGAACTGGTTGCTGGTATGTGGGATCAAAAAACCGCCAAGATTACGATTGAAGAAACCCTTGAAAAGTCGCTGATTGCCGGCAGAGAAATCGCCGTTATTTTACCGGAATGGGTAAAGATTGTTCCCAATGAAGACGGCGAAGTTACAATTACAGGTGATGCCGAAAAAGGTGAAGTTGGCAGCAGGCAAAACGAACTTTTTATCAAGGTAGAAGAAAAAGATTCAGGAAAAATCAAGTATGAATTCGAACTGCTTTTAAGTATTGAAGCAGACAAAAGTGGGGATATTGTTGCAGAATTTAGTGGCGCCAGCATGGAAAGACAAGAGGTCGTCATCGCTGAGGCTGTACCACCCATTACCGCAGAAGTAGCAGCCACCGACCTGAAAATTGGTGTGCAGGACCAACCGGCACCGGACATCATTATCACTGAAACTGCAAAAGCAAGAATTGATGACCAGTTTGAACATTATAGCGGAGGGCTATCCAGGGATTTAACCGTAACCTTACCCAAGGGTATTGAATTTGCTTCTACCCCAGATGTGGATGTAACGGAAGGTAACCTGGAAATCGGTAAGGTAAGGCTGAGCGATGATAAACGTGAACTCATTATTCCGGTTGACTCCAGCAGTACCAGAACATCAACGCTCAAAATATCGGATGTCAAACTGACCCTGGATCGGACCGTGCCAGAAGGTGAATTTAAGGCTGCCATCGGTGGAGATGTTCTTGTGAAAAATGATGAGCCAAGAGCAACTATCAAAACACCGGTTTATTTCGACACAGACTATGTTGTAGAGTTTGTCTTTGCCAACGTTATTACGCCTGCTCCAGGTGAGGTTCGTTCAACCTCGGTCTTTACAATTGGTAGCACTACCTACACAGTGGTTGAGGACAATAAAACAGTAGAAAAGACCATGGATGTAGCCCCTTATATTAAGGGCGATCGTACCTTCTTACCGTTGCGTTTTGTAGCTTATGCTCTTGGCGTTAATGAAGAAAACATTATCTGGGATCCTGTTACCAGGGCAGTAACAGTCTTCAAAGATGGCCGTATTGCACAGGTAACCATTGGCAGCCAGATTATGCTGGTTAATGGTGTAAGCATTAGCATGGATGTTGCTCCTGAAATCACTGAGGGCCGTACCATGCTACCTATTCGCTGGCTAGGTCAGGCACTTGGTGCAACTATCGATTGGGATCCCGATACAAGACAGGTAACCGTAAGTCAGTAACTTGGGTATGTAAAATAAATGTAAAAAGGACTCCTATAGGGGTCCTTTTTACATAAACCAGGAGAGAAAGGAATATGTATTTGAAAAAATACAAAATGGTTGTAATTGGGATCATCGTTGGGGTGCTTTGTGCTTTGCCTGTAGGTGCGTTGGCAGGCTGGGTATCAGTACTGAAGGACGGGGATATTGTTTTTAAATTTAATGGCCAAACAGAAACTTTACCTCCAGGCTATACTGCTTTATTTTATAAAGATCGCATCTATGTCCCTATCCGTTTTATTGCTGAACGATTAGGAGCAGAGGTAAGCTGGGATCAATTGTCGAAAATTGTAAGCTATGATACAAAACCTGATGCCGAGTGCCTGGCTTTACAAAAAGAAATACAGGCACTGGAAAAAGAAATAAAAGAATTAAAATTGAAAATAGGGGAAACTGAAACCCAGACAGAGGGGCAGCCTGCCGGTAATTATCAAAGCCTTCCTATATCCAGAACCCTGGCGGACTTTAATATTGCAGTAACAGGTTTAATAAGGGGTGATTATTATACCCGTATTTATCTCAAGCTTGAAAACAAAAAACCAGTGCCCCTGCAACTTCTTCAGACAAAAACAAAAGCTATTGTGGATGGGAAAGAGTACAAAACTAGCGATATAATGCATTATACCTTTGATCAGCGATGGTATAATGATATTCTCCATGAAACGACCGAGGAAGGTTATGTAATGCTGCCGCTTATTCCTGAAAACAGTAAGGAAATGTTTCTGGAACTAACCCTTCTTTATAATGATCTAAAACAGGAGACAACAACAGTTGAATTTGCCATTAAGCTTGACTCTTAAATAAGGAGAAGGATTAATGAGAAAATATATATTCGGTATTTTTGCCATTGTCTTTTTAACGCTTGCCATAGCAACCCCTACCGTTACAGCTTCCCCTGAAGCAGCTATGCTTAACAATAACAAGGAAAAGCAAGTAGAGGTAATGGCTGATGATATACAGGATAAAGGAAAACCCCCTTATCTTACCTATGAGGATGCAGTAGAGCTGGCCCTAAAAAAAAGCTTAGAACTGCAAAATGCCAGACAGAATGTTATCCAGGCAGAAGAAATGCGCAGCCATCTGGCTGGGATGCGTAATATGGGTTTTACACCAGTTGGGCCAGGTTATAGCTATGAGGATGCCCTCGACCGTGAATTGCTTTTAAATTTTGTCCAGGCGGATATTTCCTGGCAGATGGCACGTAAACAGGTAGAAATAATGGAAGATGCCCTGGCTTTCCAGGTGAGAAACGCCTATGATGAGGTTTTAAAAAAAACAGGCGAGCTAAAAATAGCTGATCTTGCACTGGAACTAGCAGCAAAAAAAATGCAGCAGGCAGAAATAAAAGTGAAATGCGGTATGGAAAGCCCCTTCAACCTTCAGACTGTCAGGGATGAGTATAATGAAGAACAACAGAAAAGGAAAGCCCTGGAAAAGCAGTTGGAAAAAGCTTACCTTGACTTTAATATGCTTCTTGGTCTGGGGCAGGACGAAAGGGCAATCCTTCAGGGTGAATTTGTTCCTGACTGGCAGGGGGATATTGACCTTGAACATCATATAACCCGGTTACTTAATGAAAATCCCGTATTGTGGTTGCAGGAACAAAAAATAAAGCTGGCGGAGTATGGGCTGGATCTGTATACATATAATGTGGGGGCCCCTCCCTATAAGGTAAGGGAGATCGATGTAATAAAGGAAAAGAATGACCTGGCCGCGCTGAAGGAAAACCTGGAGACGACAATCCATTCGTTATATAATCAACTTCAACAGTTGGAAAACCAGTATGCCCTTTTGGAAACAAATCTAGTAAAAGCACAAAATGCCCTAAACAAGGTCACTGTATATTATAATTTAGGTATGGCCTTGGCCATTGATCGGCAGCAGGCAGGGCTTGCTCTTGCGCAATTGGAATTCCAGCAGCAAAATATTCTTATTGCCTATGAGCAGTTAAGGCTACTTTTTGAAAAACCCTGGTTAAAGTCTGCCTCTCTATAATGCCATTAAAAATTACCGGCGGGCGACCACGGGTCTTCCCGGTTCCATCCCCTACATCATGATAAAGACCTGGCTCGGGGTTTGGGTTAAACGGCTTGCTTTTAAATGCAAATAAACTATTGTATAATCAAGGGTAGTTGGTTTCTAAAAAAATTGACAGGGCGGTGGAACCTTGGTTACAGAATATACTCCTGATTTTTCGCTTCCGGCTTTTGATAAAGAAAGACTCCTCTATTTGTTTAAGGAATATGCCTATAAAAAAGGCGAGTTTCCCCTTTCTTCAGGGAAAATAAGTAAACACTATTTTAATAGTAAATCCTTGTTACTCTTACCTGAAGGTGCTTTTTTGGTGGCTAAAGGGATTATGGAAAAGATAAAGGGTATTGAAGTGGACGCAATTGGTGGTGCGGCCTTGGGTGCAGCCCCGATGGCGGGGGCCCTGGCCGCATTGAGCTATTTTGAACCATTCTTTCAAAAGGTTAAATATTTTGTGGATCGAAAAAAAGCCAAAGAGCATGGGGATTATAAAAGGATAGAAGGGCCCGACCTCAAAGAGGGAGCAAAGATAATAGTTATTGAAGATGTTGCTACTACAGGTTCATCTGCGATGGGTACGGTAGAGGTATTACAAAACAGTGGTTATGAAATACTTAAGGTTATTGCCTTGTTGGATAGAAAAGCGGGAGCCGCTGAACTGTTTGCAGGTAGGGGTATCTCCTTTGATGCCCTTATAACCATTGATGAACTGGGGATTGATTTGCAATAATGGCAGTTTGATAAAAATGCCGGCAAAAGAAGGCAGTTTGCCCCCATGAAGAACCGAATGGGAAAAACTACTACCGGAATTAATGTTCCCCTGTTTACCGATGTGCTGGTTTTACTGACTTTAAATAAAAAAACAGCACAGGGATAGGTTTGGTAAAACAGGGGTTTTTATTTTTATGAACGGCCGCAATAGTTTACATAAATGGAAAGGAGAGGAAGCTAAGTAACGCTATTTAACCCTAAGAACGCTTAGAGAAAACTCTCTGTTGTTGTCAATTTAGGAGGTTTCTGGTTTAATAGTATAAGGATAGAAAAATATGCGGATAGCAGGGAGGCTTTTATGAGACGTTTACATAAAGCGGTATTATTATTAGTTAATGTGGGGGTTTTTTTGCTATTAAGCAGTATTTTCTTTGTCAATGGGGCGTCGGCTGTTGATTACCGGCTGGAAAGGCAGGAAAAGATAGGTGAGGGGGTAGATCTTTACTATTATACCCTGTATATCCAGGGGAAGCCTCTGCCGGCCCGGAAGCTGGAAGTGGATCTGACCAATCCTTATGTGGAGATCCAGGCCCTGCACCCACGGGAGGGGTTTAACAACCGGCAAACGGTTAAAGCTATGGCTACAGAGCAGAATGCTGTGGCCGCTGTCAATGCCGATTTTTTTAATCTGAACTTGCCGGCAGCTCCTTTTGGCTTACATATGGAAAATAATAAAATACTTTCTTCGCCCACCTATGACACCAGTTGGCTGGGGTTTGCTATAGATGCACAGAGGACAGCCCATATTTTAAAGTGGCTTTTCCGCAGTGAGGTCGTTTGCCAGGGTAAATATTGCTACCAGCTTTATGGTTATAACCAGAACTACCGGAATGAAAACGGCATTTTTCTTTATGATCGTCACTGGGGAAAGGAAGTTTCTTCTGTTTTCTTTGGAAAACCAGTTTTGAAGGTAACAGTGCAAAATGGGATTGTTACGCAGGTTCTCAGTGATACTCAGCCAGCAGTTATTCCCCCGGATGGATTTGTCCTGGTCGCTGAGGGAAATGGGGCTGCTTTCCTGCTTCAACACGCAACTCTGGGGGCCATGGTTGATTATCAGCTGGGGATTGATCCCCCCATGGACCTGGAAACCGCAGTCGGTGGGCATGTTATTCTAGTTTCGGGTGGACAACCCTTAAGTGGGCTCCCCTCCCCCGGTGGCAACAGAGCCTCCCGTACAGCCGTGGGGATAGGTCCAGAAGCTAAAAGGATTTTTTTTGTAACCATTGATGGCACCTCTTCGCTGTCAGGCATAACTATGGACGAGCTGGCTCTTTTCATGAGCCGTTTGGGCGCTGTGCAGGCCCTGAATTTGGACGGTGGTGGCTCTACCACAATGGTAGCACGTCTGTTGGGGGAATTTCAACCTGAGCTGGTTAACCAACCTTATTACAAGGTAGAACGGTCTTTGCCCAATGCCATTGGCATTTTTAACCGAGCCCCTCAAACAGCAGCTGAAAAATTATTTCTTCATGGGGCAGAAGGTTTGCTGGTAGGAACAGAAACAAATTACAGGGTAACAGGCCATGATCTCCATTATCATCCGCTAAGAATTGCGCCGGAAGATTTGGTATGGGAAGTATCGGATCTTGAACGGGCAGAAGTCCAAAACGGCACTCTGAAGGGAAAAAAGAGCGGATATGTTACTTTAAGCGTACAATATCAGGGAGTAAAAGAGGAAAAAAAGGTACGGGTTTATGGTGGTGAAGATATTGTTAATCTTTCCGTTAGCCCGGCTGAAATCTGTCTTCTCCCCGGACAGAAGTTATCCCTGGACGCAGAAGTGAAGCTTTCTAGTGGTCTAACCCTCAAGGCTCCATTAAGGATGATTAACTGGGAAGCAGATCTTGGCTATGTGGAAAACAGTGTCTTCACTGCTGGTGAGGAGGAAGGGTTTGGAACTTTGACTGCTGAATTTGACGGCCATTACAAAGAGATCCCCATCCGCATTGGTGGCAAAAGGGAGCCCTTTTTCACTTTCCGGGAATGGCAGACAACTGCCTTTCGTAGCCATCCTGCAGGCCTTCCCGGTAGTTTTGAGTTTGAAACAGACCCAAAATACATTTATGAGGGCGAGCGTTCAGGCCGGCTGCAGTACGATTTTAGTCTCCCCACAGGGGAAGTCATGATTGCTTATGGCCAACTGGGTTCCGGCCAAATTTCCATGGGAACAAATAACCTGGGTATTTCTGCTTATGTTTATGGTGATGGCAGTGGTTACTGGTTACGGGCAGAAGTTAGGAGCGCTGACGGGAAAAAGCGCTATGTAGATCTGGCAAAAGCGGTGGATTGGAAAGGCTGGCGGCGGGTGCAGGGCGATATAGACCCCTCCTGGCCACAGCCTCTTGTCCTGAGCAGCATTTATCTGGTTCAGGAACCGGAAAAAAGTATAGCACCTTACCCCCGGAAAGGCACCATTTATATTGACAATGTGGAAATGATCAAAGGGTTGGAGGCTGGGGACAGTTTGCCACCTGCTGGGGATCGCCATCCTGACGTGGAAATGTGGATCAATTCTACCGAATATAAAATTAATGGCAAACCGGCAATCATGGACGCAGCCCCCTTTATCCAAAACGGACGCACCCTAGTTCCGGTAAGGTTTTTAGGGGAAGCGCTTTCGGCCTTTGTGGATTGGACGTCAAATCCACAGACCGGACGCACAGAGTTAGTAACCCTGGAAAGCAAGGAGATCCTAATTAAACTGGAAATTGGTTCTAATGAAATGACAGTGCAGGATAAGGCAACTGGAACTACGGAAAGTTACATACTGGATGTACCCCCCCAGATCGTCGATGATCGCACCTACCTGCCCTTCCGTGCCATAGGTGAAAAGGGGTTTGGCGCAGAGGTTGGCTACTACAGTGATCAGGAAACCGGTCGGGTAAAAAGTGTCTGGTTTAAAAAGTAGAGCCCCCAATCCCCAATGGAAATGCAGGGGCTTATTCCGTTAATTTAATTTCAATTTCGCTATCTTCATTAAGCTTTTCTATCAGGAGTTCCAATTGGGAGCTGCGTTTTTGTTCCTTTAACGTTTCCAAAAGTTCCGGTTTCATTTCTTCAAATTCCGGTAGATCTTCCTTTTGCAAACTGTATTGTTCGTATAGTTCCTTTAGTTCCTCATCAGTTACTATTAAATCCTTTTCGTCCACATTTTCTGCTAAATAATGTTCAATATATTTTTCGATTTTGAGGTTATTGGCAATTTCCTTTTTAAGAATATCTATGGTGAGGTTGGAATAGGAAAGTTGTTCTTTTAAAGCTTTTTCGTCCTTGTATTGGGCCAGGATTTCGTCATAACGGGCCTGGACCTCCTCCTCGTCAGGCGTGATCCCTTCTTCTTCAGATTTCTGTAATAAAAGGATATTATTGATCATTTGCTGCAGTATCTGTTTTTTTAGTTGTTCCAGTAACTCCTCTGCTTCCTTGCTATCCAACTCCATTCCCTGCTGAAGGAGGTTGTTTTTAGCATGGTTGAACAAAGTTTCAAGTTCACCTTTACTTATTTCCACGCCATTGACAACAGCCACTGTTTTCCCTGGGGATTCAGGGGAGGCATTGCCCCGGCCAATTAAATCCACAAGACCATAGGTTGCGCTGAGCAACATTCCCCCAACCAACAGTACAACAATTGCTATGGCAAAAACCTTACGATATGTTCTATTCTTCCATTTGATCAAATTATACATCTCCTGTCTAACGCCAGTCCGTTGTTCCTTCATTTTTTAAACCCGTTTTTTGTAAGTGCTAACCAAATTATAAATGCTTATACCCCTTTTGTCCAGTATTTCAGCAGAAGCAAGATTCTGAATGGGGAACTGAACTGGATCTGAGGTTTTTTATTTCCCAAAACTGCTCAGGAAAACTCTTTAGCCTCCAGCAGTATGTTATAATTAAACTGCTAAATTTAAGGAGGTTAAAAAATTATGAAACTAAGGGGAAACTGTATGACAACTGCTATGGGTATCATGCCTCACCAGGATATGGAGGAGGCCCTTGCCCTTTCCCTTTCCCTTGATATTCCATATTGGCCCCAATTGCCCAAACTAAGCTATTATGAAGACATGTATGTCCAAATATCTGAACATTTTCCTGGTATCATCCTGGATATGGAGAAAAGAGAAATTACTTTTTCAATGGACAAATTTTATACAGATTTGGAACAATTTATTGCTCATTTTGATGATGAGGACTATTTCCGTCTCTCCCCGCAATATGCAGCGGTGTTTCATCGTTTTTTAGAAAAGGATCTCTCTTCCTACGCCTACATACGCGGTCAAAGCATTGGACCTGTAAGCTACGGCCTAAAGATCCTGGACGAACAGCGTAAATCCATGATCTACCACGATGAAGTAAGGGAAATTATTTTCGATTTTGTAGCTAAAAAATTACATGCCCAGTACAATCAAATGCTTTTTAAAAATAAAAATGCTTTTGTCTGGGTGGATGAGCCGGGGTTGGAAATGCTCTTCATGGCTTTTACCGGCTACACCAGTGAAAAGGCGCTTGAGGATTACCGCCTTTATCTCCAAAAAGTACCAGGCCCAAAAGGCGTGCATTTGTGTGGGAATCCGGATTGGTCATTTTTGCTACAGCTTGATCTTGATGTCCTTTCCATTGACGCCTTGTCCTGGGGACCCATTTTTTCCAACTATGGGGAAGAAGTAGTAGCCTTCCTGGATAAAGGAGGTATTATAAGCTGGGGGATTACCCCTACCCTTACAGAGGAATATGAACAGGAAAACATGCAAACCATGATTGAAAAATTGGAAAATATCTGGGACAACCTTTTGAAACTGGGGGTTTCCAAGGAGAAAATACTTTCCCAGGCCTGGTTTGCTCCAGCCCGCTGTTGCCTGATTAACTTGGATGGAACAAAAACGGTAGAAAATTCTTTTGCCCTCTTAAAGGATGTTGCTGATCATTATAAAAAGGAGTTAAAACAATATTCTTTATAGAAATTGGGGGATTGTTTGATGCGCAAAATAAAAACTGCTTTTGAAAATGCAAAAGGTCTATCTTTAGAGGCTTTACTTATGTTTCCCAATCTTGAACAACCCTGTCCTGGAGTAATAATCTGCCATCCCCATCCTCTTTATGGTGGAAACATGCATAATAACGTGACTACTGACGTTGCTCGAGCTTTGGTGGAAAAAGGGCTGGCAGCCTTGCTCTTTAACTTCAGGGGTGTAGGACGCAGTGAAGGGAATTTTGATCACGGTATAGGTGAAACTGAGGATGCCCTGGCTGCCCTTGCCTTTCTGGCTAAATTAAAAGAGATCAACCCTTTGCAGCTCGGTATTATCGGTTATTCTTTTGGAGGTTTGGTCGCCTTTAAGGCTGGAGAAATAAGTAAGGAGGCCAGGGCGATTGCCGGGATTTCGCCTGTTATTCCATCAGGTTCACTTCAAAAATGTTCTAAACCGAAACTGATTATTTGCGGTGACCAGGATAGTATGGTCCCCGTTTCTGGGGTTCTAGAGAAAGCAGCTAAAATGGCTGAGCCTAAAAAAATAAAAATAATCGCAGGGGCGGATCATTTTTGGGCAGGTATTGAACATAAGTTTACGAGTATGGTTACCGATTTTTTTGCAGGAGCACTGGTTTAGTGGAAAGTGGGGATAAAGGTTGTTGCCTTTATTCCCTGTCCTTTGTTTTATCCCTTGTTTCTTGTTTTTTTGCTTCCTGTACTGCTAATTTAATTCTATCCATGGTAGAGGGGTGTGTATAGATAATATACTTGACAAAAGGGTGGGGATCGACTTCGGCCAGGTTGGCAAGGGCCAGGTTTTGTTTTAATGAAATATGGGTGAGGGGATCCTCGGTAAGGCGCATAGCTTCTAAGTCTGCCTCCTTCTCCCAAAACCTGGAGATTGCGTTTTGAAAGGGAAGGGAAACAAAGGAAAAGAGGGAAAAGAAGAGGATAACAAGTATTATGGTCCTGTAGTCAGCCTTTAGTTCTAGTTGCATTCCCCCAAGGATTAGTTTCAGGAGAAAAAGGGCCAGGAAAACCCCGAAAATGCCCAGGAAGGTACCTTTTATTAGATGGGAATGGTTCCAGTGGCCCATTTCATGTGCTACTACAGCAAGGGTTTCTTTTGGTGGAAATTGGGAAAGCAGGTTATCATATAGCACAATACGTTTTGTTTTACCCAGTCCTGTGAAATAGGCGTTTACCTTACGGGTCCTGGCGCTGGCATTTGCAACCAGGACTTCATCTATTTTGATACCTGCTTTTTCAGCCATTTGCAGGATGCTTGTTGTCATTTCTTTGTTTTTTAAGGGTTCAAATTTATAAAAAAGCGGATCAATAACCAGAGGATAAAAGTAAGTTGTAATCACCAGGAACACAGTAAAGGTTATCCCTCCCAACCACCACCAGCGTGTCGGGAAATAACGCATGAGGGCAAAAAGGCCTGTAAAGATAAACACAGAAATTGCCAGGGATATGGTCTTGTTTTTAACATAGTCCAGGAACCAGGAGCCAGGGGACTGGACAGAAAAACCAAAACGATGTTCAAGGATAAATCCCTGATAATATTCTAGTGGTAGAGTTAGAAGGTAAATTAAAATAAAAATAACGGCTACATAGCCTGCCACCAGAGGGAGCGAAAGTTTAGGAGCCACGCGGATATGTTTCCAAAAATAAAATGCCACTCCTATTAAAAAACCCCATACAATGAACTGTTTAATGATGAAAATAAGGATGTTTGTGTGCTGGTAGTTTGCTGCCTGTACTAAAAAACTCCGATCAAAATAGTGCAAAACGCTGGCGCTGGGTGGAATTTTAACAAAAGTGCCCACCAGCAGGGCTGTCATAATGAGGATTACAGCTGTGCCAAGGAGAAACCAGATTCTGGAGGCCATAAGGCATCATCCTTTTTGGTTTTCTTTTTCTTTCATTATAATATTGTACTATTTCTTAAATTATACTTATGTTTTTGATATATAGCCGGTTTTATCTTTGGTTTCGGGGTTGAAAAGGAAACCCCAGAAAAGTATGCCGAGGCCCACGGCCAAACCAATATAAAGTGGATTTAGTTTCAGGCGCAAAACAGTACCTATAATTACGCTGGCAGGGCTAAGAAGGACGGCAAGTGTGCCGGCAAGGGGGGATATTTTATTTTTCAAGAAAATGACCGAAAGAAGGGGGAAACAGATCGTGGAACCCCTAAGACCCAGGGACAGATAACTCCACTGCTGTATGAGGACGTTATCATCGGCAAAAAAAGTAGTTGCAAATGTCAGGGCCATGATCAGCAGGATAAAAAAACGCAGTATAAAAAGCATATGCCGGTCACTGGCATTAGGTTTAAGGCGCTGGTATATGTCTCGACTGAGCATAGTGCTGATCCCCAGGGTAAGACCTGCTCCTGTGCCAATAGCTGCCAAAAGTAGGGTGGCAAGAGCGATCCCGGCAAAAAGAGGGGGCATATAATTAAGTATAAATAGTGGCAAGGCCAGGGCAGGATTAATATTAGGAAAGTTGGCCCGCATGTAAAGACCAATCAGGATGCCACCGAAACCGATAGCCGGTCCCAGCAGGGCGCTGATCAGCGCACCTGTGCGGGCGACACGCAGGTTTTTGCTGGAAAAGATCGCTTGAAAGTAGATCTGGCTTGATAAAACCCCCAGGATTAGTGAAAAGGCTGAGGCCAAATCGGTGTTTATGCCACGCCCAAAAAGGCTGAACCAGGGATAGGGGGGGAATGTTGCCGACAAGCCCGAAAAGCCCCCGATGTATTTAAAAGCAAGTAAACCTCCGGTTAAGAGACTGGCACAAGTCAATAATACCTTGCTGATCCCCATTAGCCCTGTTCCCCAGAGCCCACCAAAAATGACGTAAAGTGCCATTAACGAGACTGATATAAAGGCAGCTAACTTTGTATTAAGGGGAAGTATAGGGAGCAGGAGGGCAACAGAGGAGAAAACCTGGGGAACAACATTGATAAACATGCCCAGGGAAAGAAAAAGGGAGGCAATAACACCAGCAGCAGGGCCATAACTGGAAGAAAGAAACTGGGGAACTGTCTCAAAACGGGTTTCCCAAAGTGGTTTGGCTAGAAAGAGGGCAATAATTAAACAGGACAGGCCTGCACCCAGGGTAAACCACCAGGCTGATAAACCACTTAAAAAAGCCAGTTGGGCCGTACCCACAGTAGAGGCGCCTCCAATGAGGGTTCCCATGAGTGTGCCAGCAACCAGTGTCGTGCCGGCCTGGTGATCGCTGACCGAAAAATCAACAGAAGAACGAATTTTATGTCCTGCATAGATACCTACCCCAAAAACTACTGCTAAGGAAATGAAAATTCCTAAAAAATGTTGCCAGCCCAGCTCCATAATTGTTTCCCCCTTTTAAATGCTGTCCAAATAATGTTATCATTCCCTTACTATGAAGGCAAGTAGACAAAAGGATTTTCCTAAAATCGACAATTGCCTGGAAGCACTTTCTGGGATATAATGATTAAATAGGAAAGCTTGTCTGAGCAGGTGTTATTTTGCAGAAACAATGTTCTTATTTACATAATAATAATAAAAGTTAAAGGATTACTTTCAAAAGGAAAATCGTTGTTTGCTGTTTTTGGTTAGGGTATAATGGTTCTTGGAGAAGGTTAGTTGCTTTATTCGGAGTTCGTTATTTTATTTAAGAGGTTTTAGAAGACGTTTCAGAAAGGAACTGGGGAAAAATGGTTGGTGGCAGAAAAAAAACAGGGAAATCTAGGAAAAAGAATATCTTTATTTATGTGGTGCTTATTTTAACAGTTTTATCGGTTGCAACAGGCTTATGGCTCAAATTGCTTTGGGATGAAATTTACCAGGTTGCTTTGCCGGAAAACACTACCTTTCCTGCCAAAGAAGAGAAAAGCAAGGATGACTTGAAGGACGTCATGAACGTGCTTCTATTAGGTTTGGATTCCCGTGAAAAAGTAATGCGTTCCGACACAATAATGCTTTTAATCCTGAACCGAAAAACAAACGAACTTAACATTATTTCTATTCCCCGGGATATGCGGGTTGAAATACCCGGCCATGGAATGGATAAAATCAACCACGCTCATGCCTATGGAGGTGTTGCACTTACCAGGCAGGCTGTGGAGAATTTACTTGGGATTAATATCGATTACTACATGACAACGGGTTTTGATGGTTTTGAAAACATTGTGGATATTCTTGGTGGGGTTGAAATCGATGTGGAGGAGAAAATGCGTTATTATGGCGTTGATGTTACTATTAAAATAGATCCTGGCCTGCAGGTGATGGATGGTAAAAAGGCGCTGGAGTACGTGCGTTGGAGGGGTTATCCGGATGAGGACATTGGCAGGGTTAAGCGGCAGCAACAATTCCTTAAGGCCCTTATTCAGGAAATGGTTACTTTTAAGAACGTCCTGGCCTTTCCTAGCCTTTTGCCTGAATTAGCCCAGAATATAAAGACTGATTTGGAGCTTAACCAGGCACTAAAACTAGCCAACAAGTTAAGAAATGTAGATATAGAAGAAATTAATACCTTTACCTTACCGGGGAAGCCAGGGGACCTTAATGGGATTAGTTATGTTTTTCCTCTCGAGGACGAGATCCGGCAGTTGATGGATCGTTGCGTCAGGGGTATTGATTCAAGACAATCATAGGTTGCCAAGTAAAACGATATAATGGTTTATTCTGAAACATGCTTTTCATGCTCAGCGGGCTATTGGGGGAAATGTACTTGTCAGGCCAGCATAATAATAGATTAGCATTTCCTAAAAGGGCTAGTATTCTTGGTAGGCCAATTGACTGCCTTACTATGGACCAGGCAATTCAAATAATTTGTAAGGCGTTACAAGAGGCAACATTTTTCCATGTGGTTACAGCCAATGCTGAAATGCTGTATAACAGCCGGCAGGATAAGATACTCGCCAAAATTATCGACTCTGCCGGAATGGTGACTGCAGATGGTGCCGGTGTTGTTATAGCTTCCCGTATTTTAGCCTGCCCGGTTCCAGAGCGGGTGGCCGGTTATGATCTTATGCTAAAATGCCTTCAGGTAGCTGCCCATGGCAATATTCCTGTTTATTTTCTAGGATCGAGGCCCGATGTTTTAACCCTGGCTGTTAGTAATGCTCTTAAAATATACCCGGGGCTTAAAGTGGTGGGTAGCCATCATGGCTATTTCGGGGAAAAAGATGAACCCTTAATTATTAAAGAAATAAATTTATTACAACCCGGGCTGCTTTTAGTAGCCATGGGCGTTCCCAAACAGGAAAAATGGATTCACTTTTATAAAGAAAAACTTCCTCCTTGCGTGGCTATCGGTGTAGGAGGAAGTTTTGATGTTTTGGCCGGAAAAGTCCGCCGTGCACCCCTTTGGATGCAGCAAAGCGGGTTGGAATGGCTTTATCGCGTTATTAAAGAACCTTCACGTTTTAAAAGGGCTGCTGTATTGCCTCTTTTTATGATTCAAGTATTTTGGGAAGCATTGGTAAAGGTAATGAAACGTTGTTAGTCATTGAGGTAACTTATTACCAGGTCCCCAATCTCACTGGTTCCATGGCCCATTTCTCCTGCAGAAAGGCTTTTTATATCGTTAGCGCAGACTTTCATTACCGCTTTTTCAACAGCTGTTGCAGCTTTTTTTTCACCAAGATGTTCCAGCAGCATGCCGGCTGAGCAGATTGCTGCCAGGGGGTTAATCATATTTTTCCCTGCATATTTGGGAGCTGAGCCACCTATAGGTTCAAACATGGAGGTTCCCTGTGGGTTTATGTTTGCTCCTGCAGCTATACCCATGCCCCCCTGGATAATGGCCCCCAGATCAGTGATGATGTCACCAAAAAGGTTGTCTGTAACGATAACATCAAAAATTTCAGGGTTTTTTACCATCCACATACAGATAGCATCAACGTGTCCATAATCCCTTTCAATATCCGGAAACTCAGCCCCTACTTCATGGAAGGTCCTTTCCCAAAGGTTGGAGGCGTAGGTAAGAACATTTGTTTTAGCACAAAGGGTTAATTTTTTCTTTTTGTTGCGTTTCCGGCAGTAGAGAAACGCATAGCGAAGACATCTTTCCACACCTTTGCGTGTATTAATGGATTCCTGTAAAGCAATTTCGTGGGGTGTGCCTTTTTTAAAAAAACCGCCACTGCCGACGTAAGGCCCTTCCGTGTTTTCCCGTACGACTACAAAATCTATATCCTCTGGTCCTTTGTTTTTTAAAGGAGTTTCTACACCGGGGTAAAGTTTAACTGGACGCAGGTTTATGTATTGATCTAGTTCAAAACGGAGTCGCAGAAGGATACCTTTTTCCAGGATGCCAGGCTTTACTTTAGGGTGCCCGATGGCCCCCAGGAAAATGGCCTGGTATTTTGATAGTGTAGAAACTGCATCTTCGGGCAAGACTTCACCGGTTTGCAGGTAGTGTTCCCCTCCGTAGTTGAAGGTTGAAAAGTCAAGGTTAAAGCCAAATTTTTCAGCAGTAGATTTAAGGACCCGCATTCCTTCATGCACCATTTCAGGACCTGAACCATCGCCTGGTATAACCGCTATTTGATAATTTTTCAACGTTTTGTTACCCCTCCCTATTTTGCTTTGTTTGTTCTTTAAAATTATGACTATCCTGGGAATTATTAACCCGGAGTGTTTTTAATTTACGTGAACCGCAGCGGGGGCACCGAAGAGGTCTTTTTTCAGGATCTGCCCCTTTAGGGTTGGCTAAAGATGCATTCTTTTTACTGAACCTGCCCTCAAAATTACAGTTATAGCAATGTAATTGTCCAACGCTAAACTTGTAATTACCTCCCTCAATACGGATAGCCTTACCTTCTACCAAAGCAAGTGCCAGTTTATGGCGCGCTGAAGTGATAATGCGGTGGAAGGTAGGCCTTGAAATGCCCATTTGTTCGGCACAGGCTTCCTGATCAAGTTTTTCCAAATCCTTTAGTCGAACCGCCTCCAGTTCTTCAATCCTTAAATGTACCTCTTCCAATATTTTCATAGGTACGCCAGCCGGTTTAAAATAGGTAAGAACCGGTAAGAAAGCAACCTTGCGTGATATAGGCGGCCTTGCCATAATTTATCTCCTTTATATATATTAATTGCCTAAACAACGTAGTTTAATTATACAAGAAGTAGGGGGCAAGAAGCAAGGGCTACAAGAGGCTAGAAATGAGGGGGTAAGAAGCAAGATACAAGGGACAGGATGCAAGGAAAAGAAGCAAAAAACAGAAAAAAGGGAAAAAACAAGGGCGGAGAGGATCTCCACCCAGTTATTTAAAAAAATAGTATATTAGAATGCAAGCCAGGTTTATGGCTGGTATCGCTATAAAAAGGCGCTTACCCGGGAAACACTAGGTTGACACAGACTTATACCCTTGTGCTTTTTTTCAGGAGTAAATGATCCTGTCCACCTTTTACCTTCTTTTTTTTCTGGTTCTTCCACCCTATCTTGTCTTTTCTTCGTCGGCGATTAGCTGTTCTATTTCTATAATTTTTGTCAAGATCTCAGCTTTTTCCGAACCGCTGGTCAAAACCAATTGGCGGAGGAGATCTTCACGCATATCCCGAAGGCTGGATAAAATATTAGCTGCCATTTTTTTACCTCTCTTTCTGCAGTTCTCATGGTTTTCCCCCAATTTCCCCAACTTTTACAGTTCTTAATATAGTTTATTCCCTTTTAGTGTAAATATATACAGGTTTCCTCTGAGAGATAAGAATATTCAAAAGCCTATCTAAATTTAATATTTGGTATAAATAAACAGGTAATTTATTCTAAATGTTGAATATACTTATTAAGGTTTTATTGGGAACATGGAGGTGTTTTCCTGGGTTAGGGAGTGTGGGGGTATCCGGTTACATTGGAAATTAAAAAATGGAGGTATTAGAAAGTGGTTAATAACAAGTCATTTGAAGAAATAATGGTTGGGGATAAGGCATCTTTTAGTAAGACTATTAGTGAAAGTGATATTTATACTTTTGCGGGTATAACTGGTGACTTTAACCCTGTACATATTAATGAAGTTGCTGCTGCCAGGGGTCTTTTTAAAAAACGTGTAGCTCATGGAATGCTTTCTGCTTCACTTATTTCAACCGTATTGGGTACAGGCTTGCCGGGCCCAAATACTATTTATTTATCCCAGGAGATACAATTTAAGGCACCGGTCTATATCGGGGATACTTTAACAGCTGAGGTTGAGGTCCTGGAAAAAGACGAAAAGAAAAATATTATAACCCTCAGGACGTTAGTGGTCAACCAGGATGGGAAAATAGTGGTCGATGGCCAGGCAAAAACGATGAAAAGGTAAAGCCAGGTAACACCCTTAAAAAGCAGGTACGCGAAGAAAAATTGGCATGCAGGGTCGTCCCCTGCATGCTCCTTGCAAGAGCTAATTTGCAGCTATAAATTTGATTTTCATTGGGTTTGCTGCCGCAGATCTGTGTTTTGTTCACGGCTATTTATTTATTCTCCAATTACTTTTACAAGCACCCTCTTTTCCCTGCGCCCATCAAACTCCCCATAGAAAATTTGTTCCCAGGGGCCAAAGTCTAGTTTGCCTTCTGTGACCGCAACCACAACCTCCCTGCCCATGATCTGCCTTTTTAAATGGCCATCTGCATTATCCTCAAAGGTGTTATGGGCGTATTGGGAGATTGGTTCATGGGGGGCAAGTTTTTCCAACCATTTCTTAAAGTCCTCATGCAACCCTTTTTCATCATCATTGATAAAAACACTAGCTGTGATATGCATGGCGTTAACCAGACACAGCCCTTCTTTAATACCACTTTTATCAACGATGTCCTGAACCTTGGAGGTAATGTTGATAAATTCTACCCTGTTTTTGGTATTAAACCAAAGGTATTCGCGCCTTGTTTTCATTATAAGGCCCTCCTTGTATAATTATTAATTTTCTACAATATAGTATCTATAAGGCCATTGCTGCCCACAGGGGGGCATACTTTTCCGTCCCAAGCTCTACTCATATGGTAACCTTAAAAATACATTTGATCAAGCAATGACCTTCTTTCCCATAAGTTTGTATAAAGTAAATAAAAATTATTTATAATATACAGGAAAGGCTGAAGTAGAAAAGGAGATTATGGCCAGTGTTTGTAGTTATTATCAGAACAATAATATTATATCTTTTAGTTTTTACCGCTATGCGTATGATGGGTAAAAGGCAAATAGGCCAACTCCAGCCCTATGAATTGGCTGTGGCAATTATGATTTCCGCTCTTGCAGCTTTCCCTATGGAGGATATTGGCATATCCCTGGTAAACAGCATTGTTCCCATCCTGTTGATAGTATTTGCACAGGTTGTTGTTTCCGTGATTTCCTTGAAGTACAAAGGAGCGAGGGCTTTTTTATGCGGCAAACCGAGTATTGTAATTTCAAATGGTAAGGTAGTGGAATCGGAATTGCGGAATCTGCGTGTCAATATTAACGATATGCTGGAGCAACTTCGCCTGGGAGGCTATCCTAATATTGCAGATGTAGAGTTTGCTATCATGGAAACCAATGGACAGTTAAGCGTGGTGCCAAAATCCCAAAATAGGCCGGTAACCCCTGCAGATTTGAATATCCCCACTAAGTACGAGGGGATTTGTCATTCGCTTATTGTTGATGGCCAGGTAGACTATGAAAACCTTAAAAGTGTTGGTTTAACAGAAGATTGGTTGAAAGGCGAGCTAAGAAAGTTTGGCATAGACAATTTAAAGGATGTTTTTTTTGCCAACCTTGATTCAAATGGTAACCTATTGTTTCAAAAGAAAGAAGCCAAACAGTAAAGGAAATATGGTGAAATATCTTGAGACTATTAGCAGGGACAGCAATATTGATTGGGGCAATATTAATTTTAGCTACTTTTATGTTTTTCCAAACAAGTGCACTTTCAGAAAATCTATTAGAAAGTCTTCATTTGATCGAACAAAATGTAGAACAAGGTAATTGGGAGGAAGCATTACAGGAGGTAAAAACCCTTGATAAAGTATGGGAAAAAGCTGATAACTGGTGGACCCCTTTCATGGATCATAAGGAAACCGAACTACTGGATATGTCTATGACCAGGGTTTCAAAGTGGGTGGAAATCCACAATAAAGAAAATGCACTTGTAGAAATCGGTGTTGCCCGGCGTATGGTCGAAAATTTTAGGGGGAAGGAGGTTCCAAATTTAAAAAATATATTTTAGGCAAAAAAATGTGTTGAAAGGGTTTAATTTTTTAAACATTGATGCTATACTATAAAAAGAAGTATTTAATATATTTAGAATAAAGAAAAAAAGGAATTATATGGAGGAATTGCGATGAATATTGCTTTTTTCCTTGTACCCAAAAAGGATGTTGTTTACCTGCCTTTTGAAAGTACCATGAGACAAGCGCTGGAAAAAATGGAATACCATAGATATTCAGCAATTCCAATTGTAGACAATGAGGGAAAGTATGCTGGAACAATTACTGAAGGGGATTTGTTGTGGAAGTTAAAAAATACTTCCGGTTTAACTTTTGAGGAAACAAAAAATATTTGTTTAAAAGATATTCCAAGAAGGATAGTAAATACCCCGGTACGTATTGATGCCAAAATGAAGGATTTGCTTACCCTGGCGATTGATCAGAATTATGTTCCTATAGTTGATGACAATAATATTTTCATTGGTATTATTAGAAGAAGGGAAATCATTGATTATTGCACCAGGCTAATAGAAAAAAGGGATGAGCGGGTTAAATTTCCTTGGAGTGCCGAAATGCAACGCTAGCAGTTAATTTACTTAGGAACAAAAAAATATTTGACATATGACAATATGATAGTTTAATATTTGATAAGAGAATTGAATCAATCCTTCAGTAGAGTAAAAGGATGGATTGTAGTGCACCCCAGAATAAAAATTACTACAATTTGTGAAAACAGGGTATCTTCTTATGGGTTAGCTGCTGAACATGGTTTGTCCATGCTTTTAGAGATTGGGGAACAAAAGATATTGTTTGATACCGGTGCCGGTCAAACCCTGCTTGCAAATGCAGAAGTGCTGGGGGTTGACTTTTGTTTGTTAAACGCCGTTGTTTTAAGCCATGGGCACTATGACCATACCGGTGGTCTGAAAGATGTATTGGAAAAAAACAATTCAATTCCTGTTTATGCTCATCCGGATGTTTTTAATTGTAAATATAGAATACGTGAGGGGGAAAGCCCTAAATATATTGGGCCTCCCTGGACACAGGAACAGTTACTAGAAATGAGGGCCAGGCTTCACCTAGAAAAAGAGCCGGTAGATTTGGGCGGGGGTCTGCTACTAACAGGGCAGGTACCTCGTCTTGAGGAAAGTGAAAAACAGGAACGTTACTTTTTTCGAAAAGCAGGCAAAAATTTTGTGGAAGATACACTTAATGACGACCAGGCCCTTGTGGTAGAAAGCCCACTGGGCCTCATTGTTTTGCTAGGCTGTACACATGCCGGGCTAATTAATACGCTTCGTCATGTTACCCGTTTAACCGGAAGGGAAGATATTTATGCTTTGATAGGTGGAACACATCTTTTAAATGCCTCTGTGAGCAGACTTGCCTATACCCTGAGGACATTGCGTGGATTTAAAATTGAGTTTATTGCACCCTGTCACTGCACTGGACCTATGGCGACTGCTGTTTTTCAACAAGTTTTTGGGGAAAGGTTCCTTGATAACCGGGCCGGTAGTATCTTTGAATTTGGTACTGAAGCACACGAAAACTGATTGCTAATGCCTGGCTGTCCTTATTTTTACTGGGAGGGATTCCTTTGTACACTGATCTAGTAATTGATCACTTTATAAACCCAAGAAATGCAGGTCAAATAGAAAGGCCGGATGGAGTTGGAACTGTTGGTGACCCATCTTGTGGAGATTACCTGCGTATTTATATTCGTGTTAAAGGCAATCGTATTTCCGAGATAAAGTTTGAAATATTCGGTTGTCCAGCTGCCATTGCCACCAGTAGCATGCTTACAGAACTGGCCAAAGGAAAAGATCTTGATGAAGCTTTAAAAATTACGGATATGGATGTTGTCAAGGCACTCGGTGGTTTGCCGAATCCTAAAATTCACTGTTCCAACCTTGGCGCCAGTGCACTTCACCAGGCAATAGAAAACTATAGGAAACGTTTTGTATAGGGAAGCTAAGCCTGCAAGACAGTTTTTTTAAAAAATTGGGTATTTAAATTTCTCAGGGACCATTATGCCATGCTACTAAAGTAATGTTTTGGAAACATTCAGAGGGCGTGGGTTCTACTGCATAGTTAAATAATACCTTTTACACCAATTTAAGGTATTGTATAAATACTTTCCTTACTCAATGGAAAGTATTTTTTCGATTGGTACCCAAATTTTGTTATTTCTGTCTGCAATAATAATCTTTCCCCCAGAAATGTCATGCTTAAACGCTGTTCCTGAAACCAATCTTTTTTCACCATCAGAAATATATGTTACTGTTATTTCCGTTCCTTGTTCCAGGGATTGCTGAAAAAGGCGTTCCCAGAGCTCCAGCTCTTGTTCATCAAAAAGAGGGACATAATTGTTTTCTTTTTCCCTGATTTTTTGCCGTTGTTGGTATAACGCCTCTTTATGCTCCGGGAGCATCATGCGGCTGCAGAGGAATTGGCCTGTCATTTTTTTCATTTTAATTATCCCCCAACCAGGTCAAAGGCTCATCAAAATTATAACGAATATATGTTCTATTATATGTTATTTGTGGCAAAAAGCCAATATCCTTATTAGTATGCAAAAAAGATGTTTACTGGTATAATATAGTGGCAGGGTTTTCTTCTACCGGGGAGGCCGGTTTATTCCTCCTAAAAAGTAACAAGAAAAGGGGATATCCATTTGCAAAAAATAGTCAGCGGTAAAACCAAGGATGTTTTTCTACGGGAGGACGGCAATCTGCAGCTTTATTTTAAAGACACCGTCACAGGCAGAGGCAAGGAAATTGATCCTGGGGCAAATGAGGTCATAGGGGAAATAGGCGGCAAGGGAAATGCCTCTTTACAGCTTAGTGTTTATTTTTTCAAATTACTACAAGCAGCTGGTTTGCCAACCCATTTTATTAGTGCCTGTCTGGAAGAAAGAAGCATGGTTGTCAAAAAAGCACATTCTTTTAACCTTGAGGTTATCTGCCGGGAAAAGGCTTATGGCAGTTTTATACGCCGCTATGGTAGCTATATTCAGGAAGGAACCCCCCTGCCATCACTGATAGAATTCACCCTCAAGGACGATGAACTTGGTGATCCCCTTATTACAGAAGAGACAATTGTTGCCCTACAGATCCTGGGCAGGGAGGCTATAAGCCTGATCAAAAATACTACCCGAAAAGCTATAGCCTTGATTAAGGCAGATCTGGCCGCCAAAGGGATGGAACTAATCGACATTAAACTGGAATTTGGTGAAACCAGGGGGCAGATCATCATTATAGACGAAATTTCCGGTGACTGTATGAGGGTTATGAAAGAAGGGAAAATCCTTTCCCCAAAAAAACTTTGCAATTTGGTCCTGGGTTAAATCGGAAAAATACAGCTGCTATTATTGCGAGATGAATGGCAAAAATTTGGTTAGGAGGCATTTCAGTTGAAAAAGCAAGTAAAAAACAATGTTTACTGGGTAGGAAAAGTTGATTGGGAGCTGCAACATTTTCACGGCTATGCCCATGTTGCATTGGCCAGATAGCATGGCAACTTATCTAACCCAGGATAACATACTTTTTAGTAATGATGCCTTTGGGCAGCATTTGGCAACCGAAAAACTGTTTAATGATCAGGTTGATCAATGTGATCTTTTTAATGAATCCCTTAAATATTATGCCAATATTTTGCCCCCCTTTAGTGCCATTTTAAGAAGAAAGCTGGATGAAATCACGAAGTTGAATCTTCCGATTGAGATGATTGCGACGAGCCATGGAGTTATTTGGCGGGATAACCCCCTGCAGATCATTGAAAAATATGTTCAATGGGCAAATGACTACCAAGAAAACCAAATTACCATTATTTATGACACCATGTGGAATGGGACAAAAATACTGGCTGAAAAAATTGCAGAGGGGATTACAGCGATCGATCCAGATGTAGTTATCAAGATTTATAACCTTGCAAAAAGTGATGAAAACGACTTGATTACTGAGGTTTTTAAATCAAAGGCAGTTCTAGTTGGTTCGCCGACCGTTTCAAGCAATGTTTTGCATTCAATTGCAGGTTTTATCCATTTTATGAAGGGGTTCAGGTTCAAAGGGAAAAAGGCTGCAGCTTTTGGTTGTTACGGTTGGAGTGGGGAATCCGTTAAGATCATAAATGAATTGATGGAAAGTATTGGTTTCGAGCTTGTTGGTGAGGGATATAGAAGCCAATGGAATCCGGACACTGGTGCACAAGAAGCAGCAGTAGAATTCGGCAAAACATTGGCAGAAAAAATATAAAGTATATAAAGCAGAACACCGTTTTATTGTAACCCGCTAAGGGGTGCAGTCAAGCATAGCCAGGGAAGGATTAAATTATGAGTAAGGCACTGCGTTTTTTGGCCGCTTACAATCGCATAGATGCGTGTTTAAGAGAAATAGCAGGCAGCTGCCACAGTAGGGGTTTTTCTTCCCTCGTAAAAAAAACTGCTGGGCTAAACAGGATTGTTGCCAAACATAGAAAAGATTTGCTTATGGTTGCCAGACTGAGAAATGTTCTTGTCCATGAACAAAAAAAGCCAAATTATATAATTGCTGAACCTCACCAGGATATTGTTAATTTGGTTGAGGAAATTGCAAATGCCCTGGAAAAGCCCCCATTAGTCATTCCTACATTTCGGCAAAAAGTTGTTACCTTTACGGATACGGAACTAATATCCAAACCATTGATTTTTATTAAAGAAAATAATTATTCCCAATTCCCAATCTATGATGGAGAAAGCCACCTTATGGGTTTACTAACAGAGCGGTGTATTGCCCGTTGGTTGGCGTCTCAAGTTAAAGTAGGAGAAGAAATGATGCTCATTGAAGAAACCTGCATTGGACGGGTATTGGAATATAAGGAAAATAGTAACAACTTATCCTTTTTGCCGGAAAATGCAACTGTTTATGAGGCAGAGGATTTGTTTTTAAAAAACCGATCCCTTGAAGCTATCCTCATTACGGAAGATAAAGATCCCAATGCTCCTCTTTTGGGTATAATTACTCTTTGGGATATTTTTAGTATAAATAAGTAAACACATTACCAGCAGTTGACCAGGAAAGGAGGGGTCAACCCTGCCGAAAGTTGTAGCTGTATTGACCATAATCCTGATCAGTATGTTAATAATTACTACGGCAGCAGGATGTTGAGTGTTTTACTGAGCATCCACCGTTGGTGGATAGCGGTATTGTTTTTTTGAAAAGCCTTGAAAAGGAGGGCTAAAAATGCCACAAGAATTTGAACCGGGGTGCCAAAGACCGGTGGTTAAAAGGAAAAACGTAGAGGTAGGGGCCCTGGAAAGTGCCCGGAAAGAAAACCCTCAAGCCAAGCCCGGATCTCGTCGGGAACGTTTGGAAGGTATGGAATGTTAGTGAAGCCTTTGAAGACTAAAAAACAAAGGCATAAATGTTCCAAAAATGAAATTAAATTCAGGGCTTGTAATCATGCAACCTGGATTCAACGAAAACAAAGCCGGTCGGTTTATTTGGCCGGCTATTTATTTGCAGTTACTTTCGGGCCCCGGAACAGATTTTTGGAAAATTTTGCAGGATAATTTCAATACCTTATAGAATAAATTAAAAACCTGGGAATTTAGCCATTGAGGAAACAGTTATTGAAGAAACTAACGTGTATGGTGGAGGATGCATATTTACTTTCTGAAAAAGTCTGACAGTTTTTGTGCCTGGAGGAATTTATGGAAGAAAGATATCACTTGTTAATGGAAGAAAGATATCGCTTGTTAATTGAAAATTTGCCTGATGCTTTCGCCTATTGTCGGGTAATAACAGACAGTGAAGGGAACCCAGAAGATCATCTTTTTCTTTATGTAAATTCCGCCTTTTCTGAAATGGTAGGGATAACAACAGGGAATATAATCGGCAAAAAAGCTTCAGAGGTTTTTCCGGGGATTAAAAAGGCAGCTTTTGATTGGATCGGTATTTTTAGTAAAGTAGCACGAACAGGAAAGAAAATTTGCTTTGAGTACTTCCACAAACCACTGGGGCGTCAGTATGAAATAACTGCTTACAGTAATGAAAACGGCCATTTTGCTGTAGTTTTTCATATTTTAGGTAAAAGGAACCATGAAGTGGCGTCATTCGGAATCAACCAGGGAACATTTCAGAGCCTTTTTACGGTATTGGATGCGATAGATGCTTTTGTTTATGTTGCTGACATGGAAACATATGACATATTATTTGTAAACCGATGGGGGAAGGATACTTTAAGCAATGCTATTGGAAAAAAATGCTGGCAGGTTATCCAGGGAAACGAAACTGGACCTTGTGAGTTTTGCACAAATGACAAGTTGCTTGATTCTTTTGGCCGGCCAACAGGGGTTTACCGCTGGGAATTTATGAATAGAAAAAATGGCAGGTGGTTTGATTGTCGGGACATAGCTTTGCAATGGATAGATGGGCGGATGGTAAGGCTAGAAATAGCTACTGATATTACTGAATATAAAAAGATGCAAGAAAAACTCAAAAAAGACAGAAATAAATTGGCTGTTTTATTGGAAGGAATGCTGGACACCACCGCCGTATGGATAAATACGCTGGATGAAAAAGGTAACGTTACTTATTTCAATAAAGCTGCTGAACAGATTAGCGGTTACCGGGCTGAAGAAATAATAGGTCATGATAGGATATGGAAATGGTTTTACCCTGATCCCGAATGCTATGCAAAAAATAGTGAAATAATTCATGATGTAATCCATAAAGGAAAGAGGATAGAAAATTATGAAACGGAAATCCAAAGAAAAGACGGGCAGTCACGTACCATTTTATGGCATTCCAATAGACTCATAGAGGCCGGTAAAACTATTGGCTCTATTGCTTTTGGGGCCGATATCACAGAACGGAAACAGATCGAAAAACAATTGCGGGTTTCTGAAGAACGTTACAGCCTTTTGGTGAATAATGCCAATGAGGCTATCATTGTGGTTCAAGATGGTCTTATAAAATATGTAAACCCCATGGCAGTCCAGCTTTTCAACTGTTCTGTGGACGAGATGCTCTCTACAGATTATTTTGGATATGTTTACCCCGACGATCAGGTTCTAGTTAGAAACCGGTATAAAAATATAATTGAGGGAAAAAAGGTGCAAAACCCCTATACCTATAGAATCAAGACATTGGACGGCAGCATAAAATTGGTATCGGCAAACTCCGTAAAAGTTAATTGGGAGGGCCATCCTGCCGACCTGGCCTTGATGACTGATGTTACGGGACTAAAAAAAATGGAGGAAGAAATTATAAAAGCTGATAAATTTGAATCAATAAGCATGCTTGCGGGTGGTATTGCTCATGACTTTAATAATTACCTGGCAATTCTGCTGGGTAATATTTCTTTAGTCAGGCTCTATAAAAATGATTACAGTAAAATCAATGAAAAATTGGGAAGTATAGAAAAAGCAGTTCATCAGGCTAAAATTCTTTCAAACCAATTATTTACCCTTGCAAGAGGCAGAAAACCAGATAAGAAAAAAATATTTATACAAAATTTAATTATAGATAATGTAAATTTTACTTTAAGTGGCTCAAATGTCCGTTGTAATTTTTTTATTGAAAATGATCTTAAAATGGTGGAGGTAGATGAAGGCCAGTTTTGTCAGGTTTTAAATAATATTGTGATCAATGCTGTTCAGGCTATGCCTGATGGCGGTGTAATTGACATTTTTGCAAAAAATGTTATGGTAGAACCGGAAAAAAAGGATTTTTATATACCGCTAAAGGAAGGGCCCTATCTTAAAATTGCTATTAAGGACAGGGGTACTGGTATAGAAGAAAAAAATCTTATTAAAATATTTGATCCCTTTTTTACTACAAAACAAAAAGGGAGTGGCCTGGGCCTGGCTACTTCCTATTCAATAATTAAAAAACATGGCGGCCATTTAAGCGTAGAATCCAAAATGGGATTTGGAACAACTTTTTATATCTTTCTTCCGGTTTGCTCAGACACCGGTGGGACTGCTACCAGGCAAGAAGATATAATATATGGAGAAGGAACAATATTGCTTATGGATGATGATGAAACTGTTTTAAAAGTCACCGGTGAAATGTTATCCTCTCTAGGTTATGATGTTATCTTTTCCAGGGACGGGGAAGAAGCTATTGAAAAATACACTGATGCTTTTAAAAAGGGTTGGCGTTATGATCTCGTGATCATGGATTTGACTGTACCGGGCGGCTTAGGTGGCAGGGATACTATCAGGGAATTGTTAAAAAGGGATCCAAATGTTAAAGCCATTGTTTACAGTGGTTATTCTAATGATCCAGTATTGAATAATTACCTGAACTTTGGATTTAAAGGGGCTATTAAAAAGCCCTTTTCGATTGAGAATTTATCCAGGCTTGTTTTTGAAACAATTTACGGTTCAAAACCAACTGTGTAAACTCGCCTGTCATTCAACCAAAAAGTATATAGCAATGAGGTGGGAAGGGGATCAGAAAAAGTTCTTTAGCTAACCCCTGAATTTCAAGCATGATATTAGTTGTTAAAAAATTAAAATACTTGTTCTAGTTCCAATATTTTTTTGGTATAATCCTCCAATAGCTCTTGTTCAAGCAGTTGAAGATTGTAGCGTGCTACAGTGAGTGCGGCTTTTTTGCTACCCTCTGCCAGGCAGCGGGCACATTCAATATCTGCCCGAACGGGGGCATAGGATCTGGGAAAGGCGCTTCTAATTAAGGTGATAATTTCCCCTGCACAATGGGCAATTTGCAGCGGAACGGTGGTTGCCTTTTCGGCACCCTTTGAGGCTCCCTCAAAAAAATTTTTGATTGCAAAACCATCCTCCTGGGCAAGGGCAAGGGATTGTTCCAAAAGAAGGTCTGCCTTAAACAAAGTTTTTTGCCAGAAGGTTTTCTGCTCTTTTTCAATCTTTTCATTTGACGATGTTTCAATTTTGCGCAGGTTTACTCTACAAGCCATGGCAAAAAGGGCTGCGGCATGGGCAGCAGTTATTGCAGAGGATGAGCCAGCGCTTGGGTAAAGGGAGTCCGCTGAAAGTTCTTGAAAGTAAGCTGATAAACGGTAATCCTTGATAGTAGGTACGTCTTTCATAAAAATTCCTTTCCTTAAAATGCGATGTTTTTGCATTTTAAAATCCAAATTTACAGGGTCTTCCCATCCTTTAAGGGTTTGTTGTCAATTTAAAATTTCGGGATTTCAGTCTGGTTTCCCTTTTTAATTATGTATATCTTTCCAAAAAAATTGCAAAATATCTGTAAACAAGATATATTATAGGAACATCGTGGAACCATAATAAAATGGGATTTAATATAATCATTAAAGGGAGTGTAAATATGGAACTAAAGGGAAGTAAAACAGAAAAAAATATTTTAACTGCTTTCGCTGGTGAGTCGCAGGCAAGAAACCGCTATAACTACTTTTCCAGCAAGGCGAGGAATGAGGGTTATATGCAGATTTCAGCTATTTTCGAGGAAACGGCAAACCAGGAAAAAGAACACGCCAAGCGGCTATTTAAGTTTTTAAAAGGAGGGGAAGTTGAAATCCAGGCTTCTTTCCCAGCTGGAATCATTGGAACAACCCTGGAAAATCTAAAAGCCTCTGTGGATGGGGAGCATGAGGAATGGGCTGATATGTACCCTGCTTTTGCCCAGGTGGCAAGGGAAGAGGGTTTTAATGATATTGCCACCGTTTTTGAAGCGATTGCCGTAGCAGAAAAACAGCACGAAAAACGTTTTGCTGCCCTTCTTTCTAATGTTGAAACTGGCAGAGTCTTTAAAAAGGATGTTGAAGTAACCTGGGGCTGTCGTAACTGCGGTTACCGGCACGAAGGAAAAGAGGCTCCCCAGGAATGTCCTGCCTGTGCCCATCCCCAGTCCTACTTTGAGTTAATTGCGGAAAACTGGTAAAAAGGTAATTGCTTCGCCTGAGTACTTGCTGATAATAGGTTGACATTAAGGTGCTATGATGGTCAAAAACTTTGATTGTGCTTTTTAAATACCTTATAAATCTCAGGCTTGGAGCCTATAAAACAAGGATTTTCGAGATCTCGTAGGTATGGTTTCAGGTATGATTTCTTGGAAGTCCTTGTTTTTATTCGTAGTGAGTATTTTTTGTTTAACAAAATATAACAATTAATCTGGGAGATCTGGGAGGTTGTTTAAAATGGGGAAAAAGAACGTGGTTGTTTACTTCAAAATAAAGAAACATAGGATTTTGCCAAATAAAAGCTAATCGGGGTGAAAAAATGAATATTTTATTTTTGGGGGATATTGTAGGTCGCCCGGGAAGGAAGATAGTTAAAAATTTATTGCCCCAATTGATAGAATTTTATGAAATAGATTTAGTCATTGCCAATGGTGAAAATGCCGCAGGTGGCAAGGGTATCACTTTGCCCATCCTAAAAGAGTTATTTAAGGACGGAATCGATGTTGTTACCACCGGTAATCATGTGTGGGAAAGAAGGGAAATATTAAAATTTATCAATGAGGAAAAACGACTGTTAAGGCCTGCCAATATGTCTGCATCTGCACCCGGGAAGGGATCCACTGTGATTCAGTGTGGCGATCATTTTGTGGGTATCCTGAACCTAATTGGACGGATTTTTATGTCTCCGGCAGAGTGCCCTTTCCTGGTTGCTGCTAAGGAAGTTGCCCTTTTACAAAAGGTTACACCAAATATTATAGTGGATTTTCACGCTGAGGCCACCTCAGAGAAAATTGCCATGGGTTGGTTCTTAAAGGGCAAAGTCAGTGCTGTTTTGGGAACACACACCCATGTACAAACTGCTGATGAAAAAATTTATGATGAAGGGACCGCCTACATTAGCGATGCAGGTATGGTAGGGCCCTATAATTCAGTTTTGGGTTTGGACCCGGATTTGGTTTTAGATAGATTTTTAACAGGCTTACCTACAAAATGGCGTTTGGCTGATGGGGAAGGCCTATTAAACGGGATCTATCTTCAAATTGATTCCCAGAGCGGAAAGGCACTCAGGATTGAAAGAATAGCTCAAAGATGTGACAATTTATTAACCTATTAATATATTTAATATTCGGTTAAAGAAGAAAAAACCACTATAGAAAAATAGTTAAAAAAGAACTAGGTATTGACTACTATAACCCCTATGGCCGGGGTAATAGAAAAGGTTCTCTATTTTTTCGATATAATTTAGCAATAATAATAATAAAAATACCCTTGTAGTCCCATGCCACCTGTAAAACTAACGACAAATTCAGAAACTATTATAGATCTATTATAGAAATGGTACTACGTCAATAAAAAGTACAACCTAAACTGAAACAAATCCTCATTATGCCGTTTTCTTCAATGCTCGTTTTAGTT
>JBMNNS010000145.1:0-2868 GCA_050942625.1 Dethiobacteria bacterium | reverse complement strand
GTATTTGGGTGGAACCATTACAGAGACAAGGGACTCTTACGGTACTTGCAAGGTTACTGCCCCGGACGGAAGAGTTTGGAAATTCGTCTACGATGGCAGCATCTACACCCAAAAGAAAGTAAACGGAAAGAAGGTTTCAGCGGGCAGGGAATACAGCGTTGAACTGGTTAGCCCCATTCTTACATACGAAAAAGACATGGCCACTTTGCAGGAGCTAATTAGAAAACTTAGAAAGGCTGGGGCCTTCTCAGAGAGGCTTAACAGAACAGGGGTTCACATCCACTTGAACGGGGCCGATCACACTCCGAGGAGCCTAAGGAACTTTATTAACATCATCTACTCCAGAAACGACCTGCTTTATGAAAGCCTGGAGATAGAGCCAACCAGGATGCGCTACTGCAAAAAGATGGACCAAGATTTGGTGGAGAGAATGAACCGGAAAAAGCCTACCACCTTTAAGCAGATAGAGGACATTTGGTATGAAGGCTACAGCGATAGCCGAGCAAGGCACTACCATGAAAGCCGGTATCATTTTCTCAACCTACATAGCTTTTTTAACGGCTGCGGCACAGTAGAGCTGAGGTCCTTTAACGGAACTCTACATGCCGGGAAAATACGCACCTTCGCAGTTCTAGCCTTGGCCATGAACTACCAAGCCTTAACTCAAAAGAGCGCCAGCAGCAAAAAGCCCCAGGTGGAAAATCCTAAGTTCGCAATGAGGACTTGGCTTAATAGAATCGGCTTCATCGGCGAAGAATTCAAAAACTGCCGGGAGCACCTTATAAAGCACTTAAGGGGAAGTGCAGCCTGGAGATTCCAAAGGGCCGCTTAACTAAAAAAGACAGCAACCTAAAGGCCACCGGGCGGGGAACCGCCCTTTAGGTGGTATAGAAGGGCAAGCCTTGATATAAAGGGCCACACGAGGCCAAAGTGGGGCAGAGAAAGGCTCTTTGGAAAGGATGGGTGAAACAATGAAGAGAAATAAAATTCTAAACTTAGCCTATGGTTCTAACTTGAATTTGGGGCAGATGGCTTATCGCTGTCCTACAGCTAAAATTTATGGAAAAGGGATGCTTTTAGATTATCAGCTGCTCTTCAAAGGCAGAGAAGATAATGCCTATGCCACTATTGAACAAAAACAGGGAAGTGAGGTACCGGTGTTGGTGTGGGAGCTGCAGCCGGAAGATGAAAAGGCACTGGATTATTACGAAGGCTACCCCAGGTTCTATGAAAAGATGGAAGTGAAATTGAACCTTGAAACCGGCGAGAGAATTACCGCCATGGTGTATATCATGACAGATGAAGTGATGGAGAGGATTCAGCTTAACCTACCGAGCCGGAGCTATCTTAAAACTGTAAGGGCCGGTTATGCTATGGCTGGTTTTGATAATAAATACATTGAAGCCGCTCTCGATATCAGCAGAAAAGAACAAGACGTACGAAATAGGGAAAGGAGGCAGGTGCGATGATTAAAGTCTTATTTGGAAGAAAAGTAAAGGACTTGCAGGAACTAAAGGAATTTACGGAAACTGCTCTTCGCCAGGGCCAGGAAGGGCAGCCCTATACCGTCACAAGGACAGTTATATTAAGGGATGATGATTTTAAAAGCTTTGCAGAGGATTTTCTCAAAGATCAACCTTGGATCAGGCCGGAGGACGGTGGCATCAGTGAAGACAGGGAAATAAGATGTATCAAAGTGGTTAATAAGGATACCGGTGAAAAGGTGTTAATTAATCCGGAAGGCTATAATTATCCCCGCTACACTGGCCTGGAACTGGATTGAAAGAAGATTAAAAAGTTTTGATGTAAATGCATAAATAGCTTGATATAGCTTGTGTTTAGAGCAATGTATAGAGTACCAAAAACACAAGGGAGGAAAAAATTTATGACGCGTAAACAAATAGTAAAAAAGCTGAGCCAGCACTTAGGAGTTACGCCAAAATATCTGTCAGTTCCCAGCTTTAACTACCAAGTCACAACCGCTGATGAAATCTACACCATTGACCGGCATGGGGTTATTACCACTAGCGATGGGCAAGTAGTTAGCATGGAGGAAATTTTAAATGCACCGCCACCGAGTGCAGTAGTAGCTGAAGAGGAGATTACTGGGGAGATACCAATGGAGGCCGAACCTGAAGCTAGGGCAATCGCGATTAACGGTGACACACAAGCTTTTGATAGTATTGAAGTAAAGTTTCCTTTAGAGGGCCATTCAGCTTTAAGCCTTCGGAATCTCATTAACATGATTTACAGCAAACAAAACCTGATAATGCAGGCTTTTAAAACAGAGGTTCCTTTTATGGATGATAGTTTCGCTGAAGATCTAAGCAAGGAAAAAATCAGCACTTTAGAGGATTTTAAAGCAACCTTTGAAAATTTAGGAGCAGACCGGTGTCCCGGGCTGACATTTGATTTTGGGGAAGAAACCTTGACCTTTAAACTGGGCAGGATTAATCCGGACCAGGATATTATAAATGCTTTTACAGAGTTTACGGCTTTAATTAACACTTTATCTAAAACATTAAAGAGGGCATCTTTTAAGCAGACCCAAGAGGAAAATCCCAAATATGCTTTGAGGACTTGGCTCATTCGGCTGGGGATGAATGGGGAAAAATACAAGGCTACCAGAAAAGCGATGTTGGCTCATCTGGGGGGTAGTGCTGCCTTTAGGACGGTGAGAGAACATGAATAAAAAGACACCGGATAATTTCTTTACTCAGACAACTTGTGACCGCTGCGGCGGCAGTTTAGCGGGCGGCAGAATCATGTCCATGTTCAATGAAGATTGCCTTTGCATGAGCTGTAAGGAAAAGGAGACAAAAGAACCTGACTATGATAAAGCGGTGAAAGCGGACCATGAAGAAATCA
>JBMNNS010000144.1:0-2870 GCA_050942625.1 Dethiobacteria bacterium | reverse complement strand
TGTTTTTCCATGGCTGCAATTAGTTTACGAGGACCAATTCCAAAGCCAAGGCGGATTCCTGGTAAAGCAAAAAGCTTGGTAAAAGAGAATAAGAGAAAAAAGGAGCAAGCCCGACTATTATTTTGACCAGGATCAAAACATTCCTTCCTGAGTAATTCTCTTAAATTGTTGATTGGAACGGCCGGCAGCGCCCCCCTGTCAGAAAGTTTACCAGGGATAAAACCAAGGAATGATAGATCAAGGAAGGGAATAACCCCTTGTTCCTGTAATGCTGAAAAAAGATGTTGAAGCTGCCCTTCCGGCAAAACCTGTCCGGTGGGATTGTTTGGTTGACAAAGGAAAAGGACATTTTGTTTACCCCTTCCATGCTTGCTTTTTCCCCTGGCCTTTATATAATCAAGTAAATTATCTGCAGAAATGGCAAAGTTATCCTTTTCATTTAAATAATAATAATCCAACACCCCGCCGTTAACCTGGCAGGCCAGTGCATACTCGGAAAAAGTGGGGGCGGGAAGGATGGCATTGATTTTGCCAAGGGCCCGACAAAATAAAAATATTAGCTCGGCAGCCCCGTTACCGATGATCACTTCTTCCGGTAAAATATCATAACATTGTGCCACTGCCTGACGAAGCCCCCGGGCAAAGGGCTCAGGATAAGCCGTTATCTCAGGGATAGCATTCTTTAATGTCCCGGAAATGCTTTCAGGCGGCCCCATCGGGTTAATATTGGCGCTATAGTCCAATATATCCTGGAAAGAACATCCCTTGCGACGGCAGTAATTCCAAATATCCCCTCCATGTCCATAGCTATTGGTTGACAAAAACATCACTCTTTTCTGCTAGACAAACATTAAATAAACAGCAGTAATTATTGTTCCTGAAAATAAGGCCAGAAACGAGGTTTTAAGAACCAGGCCTCGTAGTATTTTCAGATCTTCAAGTCGGGGGGCTCTGCCTTCTTCAAAAATAGTTGGCCGGTTGGAGATGATACCAGCATAAGAACTTGTCCCACCAAGGCTTACATTTAACAAAACTGCCGCCGCAGCTTCCGGATAACCGCTGTTAGGGCTACTATGTTTTCTACTTTCCTGCAAAATGATCCGGGAATAATTTTTTGCATTTGCAGGGGTTATTTTTCCCCATAAAAGTGCAGCAATCAGCATAAAAAAGGCTGTTAAACGAGCAGGAATATAATTGGCCAGATCATCAAGCTTGGCGGCAGCCCACCCAAAATTAATATATTTCTTATTTTGATAACCGACCATGGAATCCATAGTATTAACTGCCTTGTAAGCCATGGCTAAAGGTGCTCCCCCAAGAAAAGCATAGAAAAGGGGAGCAATAACTCCATCACTCGCGCTTTCAGCAAGGGATTCAGCTGCTGCCCGAATGATCTCCTTTTCCTGCAGGTTTTCGGTGTCTCGCCCTACAATAAGAGAAAGCGCCTGGCGTGCGGCAATCAAGTCACCTTTTTTCAAGGGCCCCTCAATATTGATAACATGGTCTAAAAGCCCCTTCAGGGATAGAGTGGTATATAATAGGTAAAGCATAGCCAAATAGCCAAGCATGATGTTCCAGTTGCTGAAAAGCTTGATTATTGCCCAGGGAAAAAAAAAGGATAAGGCAACAAGAATTATCACAAGCAAGATCCCACAGATCTTTTCGCACAGGGGGTTATTCATTATTCTCCGAAAAAAACGCTCAAGGCTTTCTATAAACCTGCCCATGAAAACCACAGGATGGGGCAGCCGACGGGGGTCACCTAAAAGTAGATCCAGGGCATAAGCCGATAGAATAATTAGCGGAAGGGCTTGGATACATGAAGGTGAAGCTGCCTTCAAAAACATACTTTGTCGATCCCCCTTTTATCCTGAAAGCCCATCCAAAAAGGCAATGAGGGCTTCTCCCAGTGAGCGGGAATTATACCCCCCCTCCAGGACAGCAAATAACCTTCCTTCACATTTATCCCGGGCAAAATATCCAAGAATCTTTCCTATGGTGCCATAATCCTCTGTAGCAAGCATTCTTCCCCAGTCCTGCTGGTGGCGATCAAAACCTGCGGAAACAGCTAATAGATCCGCTTCAGCTGTTTCAAGATATTTTTTCAGATTGTTGATAAACAAGGTATTTGCTTCACCTTCGCCGTGGTAATAAGAAACATTATGTTTCCCTGCAAAAATATTATCCGTTCCGTCGCCAAAATGCAAGTCAAAGTCAATAATTAAGGCCTTGTTAATTTCTCCTTGCTCAATTAATCTTTGTACAGCAATGGCAACATTATTAAAGTAGCAGAAACCCCAGCTGCGGTCGGGGCCGGCATGGTGTCCCGGAGGCCTGCAAAGTGCAAAAGCTTTTTCACCGGCCATGGCTAATTGGGAGGCTTTAATAGAAGCACCGGCCGCTAAAAGCGCCATCCGGTAAACATCCTCATCTTTTTTTACGTAATTTAGATGGCTGGGTTCGTGGACAAGGAGGACATCCTCATCAGAACAGGGAGAAGCTTCGATCAGTGGGTACTTTTCCTTGACCAGGGCCAAAGCATGATCCAAACGGTGAGGGGTTGCTGCTGGATCACCAGCATAAATATTTAAAAAGAAATCATGAAAAACAACCTTCATTTCATGGTACCTCCTATCAATTTTAAGTATATTTGAACACAGACTTTCGCCTTTCGTAGTTTTCTTGCCCTCCTTCTAAAAAAATTATTTTAAACTGCCCTATTTAGAGCTCAGCTTTGGATTTCTCAGGCCCTGGGTAGTAAACCTGTACCTGCCAAACCCCAGGACAGCCTTTTCTCCTATATGAACTAACTCCCCAAGCTTGATCAACGGTAAATATTCCTCTAACTTACCAGTATATTTGATTTTTCC